>JAIRTY010000390.1 GCA_031254715.1 Nocardiopsaceae bacterium
GGGACCCTGCCCTGAGCCTGGGCGGCCTGCGCGGCGGCGGCGATCGCCTGGAACTGCCCGGGCGGAAGCGCTACCCCGCGGCCCGGCACGGCGGACCCGGGCGACCCGGGAAGCTCGAAGCGGGCCTCCCGCGCCCCCCGGCCGTGACCCGGCAGCAGCCCGTCGGCGAGGTCGGCACCCGGGGTGCGGGCAGGCCCGGCGGCCACCGCGCCGCTTCCGCCGGCCGGCGGCGGGGCTGGTGCCTGCCGGGCCGGGGCCGGCTTGTGCCTGGCCGGTGCGGACGCGGGCGGGCTCGCGGACGAACTGCCGGCCGGCGGCGCGGCGACCACCTCATGACCGCGGAAGTGCGACGGGCTGCTGCTGGTGGCGGCGACGGCCACCCACACCGCCACCGTGGCGCCTGCGGTCACGGCCACGCCCCCGGCGCCGAGCGCGGCCACCCGGACCGGGGCCGCCAGCGGCAGCGGCGGCCGCGAGCGCTGGGCCTGCTCGCTCTGCTCGGGGAACGCCAGCCTCCCGCTCGGCACCTGCAGGTACGCCGTCGCGGCGGCACCGAGGAAGACCGGCGCCACCAGGCCGCGCAGGGACGCGCCGAGCCCGGACAGCTCGGCGTGGGCGTCCCGGCAGTCCCGGCACTCCCGCAGGTGGCCGACAACGTCGCCGGCCTTGTTCGTGCGCAGCGCGCCGCTGGCATGGGCGCTGAGGCGGTCGGCCAGCTGGCGGCACCCGGACCTGGTCCCGGCCAGGTGGTGCCGCAGATATGCCTGCCGGAGCCGGTCGCTAGCCTGCTTGCGCAGGGCCCGGACGGCGCTGCGGGTCAGCCCGAGCGGAACCGCCGCCTGCGCTGCCTTCGCCAGCTCGATGTCGGCGTACCACAGCACGGCCAGATCGCATTCGGGCAGCGACAGGAAGGCCCGCACCATCGGCGTGCGCGCGAGGAACGCCACCTCGCGGTCGAGGAACGGCTTCCACTCGGGCAGCACCGGCGCGTCTTCCGGCCACGGCGCCTCCTGGCCGGCCCGCGGGCCCGCCCCGTGCATCCGCTCCGCTGCCACCCGGCGCAGGGTGGTGAACAAGTAGGGCCGGAACGCCTCGGCCGGCCCGCCGCCGCCCCTGATCGCGTCCCGCACCCGGACGAACGCCTGCCCCACCACCGATGACACCGGCGGTTCCCCCGGCAGCTTCGATGCCAGGATCTGGGCCGCGCCCTCATGCCTGATCCGCAGGCGGCGGAACGCCGCCGCCTCACCGTCCCGGAGCGCCTCGATCAGCCCGGCATCCCCGCCAGGCACCGGCTCCGCGGGTGATTCCTCCATCTGACGTGTCCCCCCGGTCACGCATCATGTCCCGCTCGGTGCGGGCGCTCCCGGGCCAAGCCGGGCTCCGCCGCCCTGCCATTGTGCCGGATGCGCCCCTATCCGGGCGGGAATGATCCGCTATCCGAGAAGAAATGATCGGCGCCACAGGTGCGTGACCGGCGGCCCGACCATGCCCGCGTCGCCGAGGAACGCCATCACCTTCTCGCCGCTGAACCGGATCGTCTGCTGGTGATAGGGGTTGGCCAGGGCGGCCCGCCGGGCCGCGCGCGGATCGAGTCCGACCGCCTGGTACACGCCGGGCCTGATCAGGTTCCTGGCGATGAGGAACCCGACCCGGCCCAGCACCGCCCGGTGGTAGGGGAGCTCGGCCCGCGGGACCGCGGCCGCGGTGCGGGTCAGCTCGGCCCGGGCGAACCCGATGTGGCGCGCCTCCTCCAGGATGTGGATCCGGTTCACCATCCGGATCAGCGGCTGGATCGTCTCGTCATCCACCTGCTCGCGCTGGATGCGGTCGGTGAGCTCCTCGCCCAGCAGGACCGCTCCCCACAGGGCAGGCCCGCGGGCGATGGCAGGCAGCAGCCTGCCCAGCGCGTGCAGGGTGGCGGGCGGGTGGTAGAACGGCACGCCGAGCCGCTCCACCAGCCGGGCGAACATGGTGGAGTGACGGCATTCCTCCGCCATCTCGGCGAGCGCGTACTGCACGTGGCGGCTGGCCGGGTCGCCCTCGTAGGCGACCTTGGCGAGCAGCCGTAGCAGCACGAACTCCAGCCAGATCCCGGTGCAGGCGATGCTGGCGATCTCGTGCTTGCCGAGCTCGATGCGCTGCTGCGGGCTCAGCCCCTCCCACAGCTGCGTCCCGTGCAGCGAGCAGCGATGCGCCAGCATGAACCCCTTGCCGTCGGCCAGCGGCGCTGACCAGTCGATGTCGATGTCAGGGTCGTAGGACCGGGACGCGGTCGAGCGCAGCAGGCGCTCGGCGGTCCGTTCCCGGTCGCCGGGCGCCGCGGCCGTCACGACCGCTCCTCCGGTGCGGTCGGGCATGTCGTCTCCCCTCCTGCAGCCACCGTCGGTTGCCGCACTGTGCGTGTGGCACTGCCGATCAACTTGTGACTTGAAGTAACAGTTACTTCTGGTAGCATGCGTCGCATGGACGACCGTGTCAAGGCCCCGGGGCCCGGTTCCGCGCCCGATGCGCGCCGCGACCGGTGGACCGAGCACCGGGCCGCCCGCCGCCGCCAGTTCGTGGACGCGGCGCTGCGGGTGCTCCAGGCACAGGGCACTGAACTGCCGATGGAGGCGGTGGCGGCCGAGGCGGGCGTGACCAAGCCGGTCCTCTACCGCTATTTCAGCGACAAGGCAGCCCTGATCCAGGCGCTCGGCGAGCGCGGCTCCGAGATCCTGCTGGAGCGGCTGATGCCGGCCATCAACTCCGCCGGGCCGGTGCGTGCCCGGATCCGGGACGCGGTCGGCGCGTATTTCGCGGTGATCGACGAGCATCCGGGCCTGTACTGGCTGCTGGCCAGGCGGGCGCCGGCGGAGGCGGGCGACGACCCGGTGCAGCGCGACAAGGAGTTCATCGCCATCGCGCTGACCGCGATCATCGGCGACTACGCGCGCGTCTTCGGCCTTGACTCGGGCGCGGCCGAGCCCTGGGCCTACGGGATCACCGGCCTGGTCCAGAGCACGGGCGAATGGTGGCTGCAGCGGCGCTCCATGAGCCGG
>JAIRTY010000421.1 GCA_031254715.1 Nocardiopsaceae bacterium
CAGGGAACGAGATCGGCGGCCATACCGTGTCGCACCTGGACCTGACCCGGCTGCCGCCCGCCGAGGTACGCCGCCAGGCCTGCCAGGGCCGTGACACCCTGCTGCGGTGGGGATTCCGGGTGACCTCGTTCGCCTACCCCGGCGGGTTCTCCAATCCGCGGGTGGACGCGATCACCCGCGGCTGCGGCTTCAGCAACGCCCGGATCGCGACCGGGCTGGCCCAGCCGGGGTGCCCGGACTGCACCCCGGCCGAGACCATCCCGCCCGCCCGGCCGTATGCCATCCGCACGCCGGGCCAGGTCGACGGCAACTGGACGCTGGCCGACCTGAAGCGGGCGGTCACCGGCGCGCAGCAATCGAAGCGGGCTGGGGAGGCGGGCGGGGGCTGGGTACCGCTGGTGTTCCACCACGTCTGCGCCGGCCAGCGATGCCCGCCGCTGTCCCTCCGGCC
The DNA here is from genome assembly GCA_031254715.1 of Nocardiopsaceae bacterium. Classification (GTDB taxonomy): domain Bacteria; phylum Actinomycetota; class Actinomycetes; order Streptosporangiales; family Streptosporangiaceae; genus JAIRTY01. The sequence continues at coordinate 452 of JAIRTY010000421.1, forward strand.
GTCGGTGCTGTCGGAGTTCACTGCGTGGCTGGCCGCGCAGCGGGCCGACGGGGTGACCGTCAGGACCGTCGGGCAGGTGGCCGGCGGTTTCGCCCGCCCGGCGGTGCCGGTCCGGCCCGCCCGGCCGCACCAGGTCGTCAACCCCTCGATGAGCACGGTGGCCGGGTCGGCCGCTGTCGATCCGGCGCTGGAGGACGTCGGCAAGCCCGGCACCTTCCTGCGCTGCTGGATGCCCGGCCGCTACGGGGACAACTCCGTTACCTGGCGCCGCGTCCACGGCGGCCCCAGCGGCCGGTGGGCGCTGCGGCTCCAGGTCAGCCGCTACGCCAGCGGCGACGCCAAGCTGCTGCAGCAGTTCGATCTCGGCGCCTGCTCGCTGCCGGTGACCACGGGCCGCTCCTACCAGCTCGCCGCCTGGTACCGGGGGAACGTCCGGGCCCAGTACTCGGTGTACTACCGGGACCGGGCGGGCCGCTGGCAGTACTGGACGTCGGGCCCGTTCTTCCAGCCGGCCACCCGGTGGACCCGGGCGGTGTGGGCGACCCCGCCGGTCCCGGCCGGTGCCACCGGCGTGAGCTACGGGCTCGCCGTGGCCGCGAAGGGGACGCTGATCACCGACGATTACAGCTTCCGTCCGGCCCCGCCCGGCATCGCCCGGCCGATCCTGGACTGGTCGCTGCTCGCGCTGGTGGTGCTGGCGGGCGGCAGCTGGGGAGCCCGCCGGGTCATCCGGCGGCGGCAGGCGAGGCGCGAGCCCGCGGCCGGCCCGGCGCCCAGGCCCGGCGTGAGGACGTAGGGCAGCGCTGGTCAGCCGCCCGGAGGCCCGGGCGACTACGTGCCGTTGTTGTCCAGCAGCCGGTACCGGACCGCGAATGACGCCGCCTCCAGCCGGGAGTGCACGCCCAGCTTGGTCAGCAGGGACTGCACATGGGTGCGAACGGTGGCGCGGGAGACCCCGAGCTTGGTCGCCATGGTGGCGGTGTCGAGGCCCTCGACCAGCAGCCGCAGGCACTCCCGCTCCCGCCCGGTGAGATAGGAGGCAAGCCGGCGCACGCCGTCCTGGCCGGGCGGACGGCGGCTGGCGGCCGCCTTCGGGACGTCCACCACCACCTCTCCGCGCAGGACCCGGTTGATGGCCGCCGTCAGCGCGCCCACCCCCCGGGTCTTGTGCAGGTAGCCGGATGCCCCCGTGCGCAGTGCCGCCAGCACGCCCTCGGCGTCCGGGTCGGCGCTGAGCACCAGCACCTTGGTGTCCGGGCTGGCCGCCAGCATCTGGGAGATCGCGGCGACTCCGTCGTCGTCAGCGAAGTGGCGGTCGATCAGGCACACGTCGGGCTGGTGGCGGGATACGGCCTCGACGGTCTCGGCGATCGTGCGGGTGACGGTGACTGCGAAATCGCGCTGGGTCAGGATCACGGACAAGGCGTCGAGAAACACCTTGTGGTCATCACCTACTACGACGCTGGTCAGCTTGATCACTCGCCTCGGTCGGCGCTCGCCGAGGCATAGGCCGGGTCCACCCGCGACGGCAGGGTGATCCGCACCACGGTGCCGCCGCCGGCCGACGGGGACCTGATCTCCAGCGTGCCGCCGCGGGAGTGCAGCAGTGAGGTCGCGGCTCCGAGCGCGGGCGAGGCCTTGCCGGGCGGGCCGCCGTCGCTGCCGGAGCCGGAGCCAGTCACCTCGATGACCGCGTCCCCTGCCTGGCCGACCGACACCGTCACCTGCCCGCCGGGCCCGGCAGCGCGGGCCGCGTTGTCCACCACGTCGGCCAGCACCCGCCACAGCACCGCGGGGCTGGTCAGCAGGCGCACGCCGGGGCCGGGGAGCAGAGTCACGTCGGCGGCATGGGCGAGCGCCCCGAGGTGCGCCACCTGGCCGGCCAGCGAACGCAGGTCAACCTCGATGGCCTCCTCCGGGCCCTGAGCGCCGCGCAGCCCGCGCATTCCGTTCTCGATGATCTCCAGCAGCCGGCTCATTTCCCCTGACAGCAGCTCCAGCCGGAGCCCGGAGTCCCCGGGCAGCGAGGCATCCTCGCGCACCGACTCGACGAGGTAGGAGAGCGCGGTCATCTCATTACCGAGCTCGTGCAGCAGGCCCCGGATGGCCTGGGGGTCGGCCGCCCGCGCCGGCACCCGGTCGGTGCTACGCCGTCCCGGCCCGCCGCGCCGCCGCGAACCCTTCCGTCGTTCCAGCGCCGGCTGCTCCATCATCACCCCCCGTACTGCTGACCTGCCTGCGGCCGCTGTGAGCCGCTCGCCGCGCGCCGGGCCGTACGGCTGGCAGCGCGGCAACAGGCTTTGACCCGGCACGACAGCCCCCGGCCGGCGCCGCCGGCAGATTCCCGCTCCTCGTCGCCAGCGGCCCGGGCGTGCCCCACCTGTCACTCAGTTACGTCCCGTGCGCACCACTGGCGCGATCGAGTGCGAGGCTACCACTGTGCACTAGTCTGCCCAGCTAAGGCGGCATTAGCACAGATGCAACGGGCGAGACGTCGTGCCTGATTGGCGCCCTGATCCGGCACCGGCGGTCACCGGCTGGCCGGCTGATGCTCGTTCACGTTGAACGTCAGCCGCCCGTCGGCGACGCCCACATCCACCTCCTGGCCTGGCAGGATGATCCCGTCCAGCAGCATCCGGGAGAGCTGGTTGTCGACCTCCCGCTGAATGGTGCGCCGCATCGGCCGGGCGCCGAACTCGGGCTGGAAGCCGTGCTCGGCCAGCCAGTCCACCGCCTCCGGGCTGAACTCCAGCGTCACGTCCTGGGCATGCACCCTGCGCCGGGTCTCCTCCAGCAGCAGCCCGGTGATCTGCGCCAGCTGCTCCCGGCTGAGCTGGCTGAAGACGATGATCTCGTCGATCCGGTTGAGGAACTCCGGCCGGAACGACTCCCGCAGCCGGCGCATGAGCTCGTCCGCCAGCGCGTTGCCGGGCCGGTCCTCGCCGCGCCCGGCGAACCCGAAACCGCCGGCGCTGCGGCTGATCAGGTCGGAGGCGAGGTTGCTTGTCATGATCAGGACGGTGTTCCGGAAGTCCACCGTGCGGCCCTGGCTGTCGGTGAGCCGCCCGTCGTCCAGCACCTGCAGCAGCACGTTGAAGACATCCGGGTGGGCCTTCTCGATCTCATCGAGCAGCACCACCGAGTACGGCCGCCGCCGCACCGCCTCGGTGAGCTGCCCGGCCTCCTCGTAACCCACGTAGCCGGGCGGGGCGCCCATCAGCCGGCTGACCGTGTGCCGTTCCTGGAATTCGCTCATGTCCAGCCGGACCATCCGGCTGTCCGCGCCGAACAGCGCCTCGGCCAGGGCCCGGGCCAGCTCGGTCTTGCCGACCCCGGTCGGGCCGAGGAACAGGAAGCTGCCCACCGGCCGGTCCGGGTCGCCGAGCCCGGACCGGGACCTGCGGACCGCCTCGGCGACCG
>JAIRTY010000526.1 GCA_031254715.1 Nocardiopsaceae bacterium
GCCGCTACCCGGCGATCCTGAGCTACGGGCCGTATGCCAAGGGACTGGCGTTCCAGGAGGGATATGCCGACCAGTGGCGGCTGATGACCGCCGCGCACCCGGACGTCACCAGCGGCTCCACCGGCCAGCACCAGAACTGGGAGGTCACCGACCCGGAGAAATGGGTGCCGGACGGCTACGTGTGCGTGCGGGTGGACTCGCGCGGCGCCGGCCGCTCCCCCGGGCAGCTTGACCCCTTCTCGCCACGGGAGACCAGCGATCTGTACGAGTGCATCGAATGGGCGGCCCAGCAGCCCTGGTGCACCGGCAAGGTCGGGCTGAGCGGCATCTCCTACTACGCGATGAACGCCTGGCACGTCGCGGCCCGGCAGCCGCCGCACCTGGCCGCCATCTGCATCTGGGAGGGAGCGGCCGACTTCTACCGGGACGCGACCCATCATGGCGGGATCCTCTGCACGTTCTGGCGCAACTGGTACCGCAATCAGGTCACGGTGGTGCAGCACGGCCTCGGCGAGCGCGGCCCCCGCAGCGCGGTGACCGGCGAGCCGGTGGCCGGCCCGGAAACCCTCAGCGAGGCTGAGCTTGCCAGGGCACGGGCAGCGTTCGGGGACGAGATCGGGGGGCGCCCGTTCGACGACGACTATTACCGCGCCCGCTCGGCAGACTGGGACCGCATCACCGTGCCGCTCCTGTCGGCGGCCAACTGGGGCGGTCAGGGCCTGCACAGCCGCGGCAACTTCGAGGGCTTCACCCGCGCCGCCTCCGACCGCAAATGGCTGGAAGTGCACGGGCTCGAGCACTGGACGCACTTCTACACCAGCTACGGCCTCGACCTGCAGAAGCGCTTCTTCCGCTGCTTCCTGCACGGGGACGACCGCGGGTGGCGGGACCAGCCCCCGGTCCAGCTGCAGGTCCGGACCCTGACCGGATTCAGGCAGCGGAACGGGACCGGCTGGCCGCTGGCCGGCACGCAATGGACGCGGGCCCACCTGCGGCCGGACGTCAGGGAGCTGGCTGCCGGCCCGCCACCGGAAGCCAGCAGCGTGTCCTACCAGGCGGACTCGGACGGGGTGACCTTCACCGGGCCGCCGCTGGCCAGGGACACGGAGCTCACCGGCCCGGTGGCGGCCGTGCTCTACGTGTCGTCGTCGGCCACCGACGCCGACCTGTTCTGCGTGCTGCGGGTGCTGGCGCCCAGCGGCGAAGACGTGACGTTCCCCGGCGCGATCGACCCGCACACCCCCGTGGCGCAGGGCTGGCTGCGGATGTCGCACCGGCGGCTTGACCAGGCGCTGAGCACCGAGTACCGGCCGTATCACCGGCACCAGGCGGCCGAGCCGCTGGTGCCCGGCGAGATCTACCGGGCCGATGTGGAGATCTGGCCGACCAGCCTGGTCATCCCGGCCGGGTACCGGATCGCGCTGACCGTACGCGGCCGGGACTGGGAGCGCCGCTACCCGGACGCGCCGCGGCTCGGCTCGTTCTCGAACGAGATGACCGGCTGCGGGCCGTTCCTGCACAACGACCCGGCGGACCGGCCACCGGAACTGACCAGCAGCACCCAGACCCTGTGGGCCGGCCCCGGGCAGCACTCCTACCTGCTGCTCCCGGTGATCCCCGATGGCCCGGCCGGCAACTCCCATCCCTGAAGGACGGTGCAGATGAAGGAAGCGTTCGGTGGCCTCAGCTCGGACTGGAAGGAAGGCATCAACTGGGCCGAGGTGCGCCAGTGGCGGCTGACCCGGGCCCGGGAGGCCATGGCCCGGCACGGCCTCGGCGCGCTGCTGCTGTTCTACGACGAGAACATGCGGTATGTGTCGGCCACGTACACGCCGGGGTGGAACCGGCTCAAGCCGGGGCTGCGGTATGTGGTGCTGTGCGAGGGCAGGGAGCCCATCGTCTACGAGCAGGGCGACATCGGCATCCACCTGCAGACCCACAATCCGTGGATCCCGCCGGAGAACGTGCGGCACTCCTACAGCTGGATCAAGGGCGCGGCCGGCCCGGCGTCGCAGCACCAGGTCGGCAAGTTCACCGCGGCGCTGGTGAACGACCTGGAGGACGCGGGCGTGCTCGGCAAGCCGCTGGGAGTCGACTTCATCGACATCAACATGCTGCAGGCCTTCCAGCAGGCCGGGATCACCTGGGCGGACGGCATGACGCCGATGATGGAGGCGCGGTCGGTCAAGAGCCCGCACGAGCAGAAGGCGTCCCGCATCGTCGGCGCCATCTGCGACTCGCTTCACTACGAGTTCACCCAGTTCCTCCGGCCGGGCCTGACCGAGAACGAGGTGGCCGCGTTCGGCTTCGAGTACCTGTACAACATTCCCGGCATGGAGGACGTGGAGGACGTCATCGTTTCCTCCGGCCCCAACGCCTGGCCGAACTGGCGCAACTTCTCCGACCGCATCATCCGTCCTGGCGAGCTGGTCATCATCGACCTGGCCGCGCTGACCTGGAACGGGTTCAAGTCGTGCGTCTACCGCACCTACTGCGTGGGCGGCAAGCCCACCGACGAGATGAAGCGGTACTACGAGACCGCCCACACCTGGCTGTGGGACGCGATTGAGGTGGTGCGCCCCGGGGTGACGACCGGGGATATCGCCAGCAAGTGGCCGTCGGCCAAGGAGGCCTGGGGATACGAGGAAGAAGACCAGGCAGCGGCCAACCTGTGGGGTCACGGGCTCGGGCTGGCGCAGTACGACCGGCCGGTGATCTCCCGGATCTGGTCGCTTGACTACCCGGAGGAGATCCAGCCCGGCATGGTGTTCGCGCTGGAGACCCAGCACGGCAAGGTGCACGACTTTGGCGTCCGGCTGGAGGAGATGCTGCTGGTCACCGACGACGGCCACGAGCTGCTGTCGACCTACAAGTCCGACGAGATCATCGAGGCAGGATGAGCCGGACGGAAGTGGAGTCTCCCGCGGGGGACGCCCCACTGGGTCGGCCCGCCGGGGATGCCCCAGTGGATCGTCCCGCCGGGAATGCCCCGCGGGATCGGCCCCCCGGGCTGGGCCCCGCTGGGAATGCCCCGCGGGGTCGTCCCCCGGGGCTAAGCCCCGCCG
>JAIRTY010000593.1 GCA_031254715.1 Nocardiopsaceae bacterium
GTGATCTCGCTGATCGGCCTGCTCACCGCGGTTCTGATACCTCGTGCACAGGCGGTATCGGCTGGCAACGGGTGATGACAGCGCCCCGGCGGTGGCGGCCGCCCTACCTGCGGGCTCAGCGGACGCGGCGCGCGCTGCCGGAGGGCACGGCATCCAGGTAGTGCGGGGCTGGCCAGCGGTGGCGGGCGAATCGCCCGGTGACCGCGGTGCGGATCTGGGCGGCGCGGCCGGCTGGTACGAGGGCGACGACGCAGCCGCCGAAGCCGCCACCGGTCATGCGGGCGCCCAGTGCGCCGGCGCCGATCGCGGCCTCGACGGCCTCGTCGGCCTGGGGCCAGGACACCTCGAATCGGTCGCGGAGGGACTCGTGCGAGGCGGTCAGCAGCCGGCCTATCGCCGCGTGGTCGCCGGCCCGCAGGAGTCCGGCGGCCCGCAGGACGCGGCCGTTCTCGGAGCTGACATGACCGGCCAGGCGCCGCAGGGCCGGGTCGCCCAGGCTGGCCAGTTCCGCGCCGTCGCCGGTGATGTCTCGCAGCGACCGCACGCCCAGCGCTGCCGCGGCCTGCTCGCAGGCCCGGCGGCGGGCCGCGTAGCGGCCATCGGCCAGGGCGCGCCGGGCGCGGGTGTCGATGATCATCAGCGACAGGCCGGCAGCGGCCGGGTTGAGCGGGACCGCTGTCCCGGTGCCGCTGCGGCAATCGAGCAGCAGAGCGTGGCCTGCCCGGGACAGCAGCGCAGCTATCTGGTCCATGATCCCCGAGGGCACGCCGACGAAGCCGGTCTCCGCCCGCCGGGTCAGCGCCGCCAGCTCGCGCCTGGGTACCGGCACCCGGTAGAGGTCGGTGAGCGCGAGCGCCACCGAGCACTCCAGCGCCGCCGAGGACGAGAGCCCAGCGCCGGCCGGCAGGTCGGCGTCTATCGCCACGTCGGCGCCCCCGGCCAGATAGCCCGCCTGGCGAAGCGCCCATGCCACCCCCGCCGGGTAGGCGGCCCAGCCGGTTACCGATCCGGGTTCGAGGCCGTCGATGGCGAGCAGCACCGGCTCGCAGCCAGCCCGCCGGGACATCAGCGCGATCCGCCTATCGTGCCGCCGGGATGCGGCTGCGCGGACCCCGGCGCCGAGCGCGAACGGCAGCACGAACACTTCGCTGTAGTCGGGGCCGCCCATCAGGTTGACCCGGCCGGGCGCGAACCAGATACCTTCCGGCTCACGGCCATACTCGCTGGCAAACCACGCGCCAGCGTCCGGCGGCTCGGCCCGGTTCACTGTGCGCTGCTCGCCCTTGTCCCGCCGCTCACCGCTGCCGGGGCTGGTGTTGCATAGTGCCATCCCGGGGCGGGGTTCTCAATTGCGCGGCAGCCTGCTGCGGATCGACCGGATCGAAGAACACGCCGGCGCCGAACTCCGCGGCGGCCAGGTGCCTGGTCACTCCAGGGGCCCGCAGGACAGGCGCCAGATGCAGGTGGAGGTGGGCGGCTGGCCAGTCACCCGGGCCCGTCGGCCGCTGATGCAGCCACAGCATGTAGGGCGTATCACGCCCCAGCAGCGCTTCCATGCGGGTCAGGGCCTCCACCAGCATCACCCCCAGCCCAGCCCGCAGGTCCGGGCCCGCTGCGGGCAGATCGGCGACGTGGCGACGGGGGGAGATGAGCATCTCATACGGCCATGAGGGCGCCCACGGCACAACCGCCTGCCACCCTGCGCAGCGGGTGACTATCAGATCCTGGCCGGGGTCTCGGCAGAGGTCGCAGGCAGCCGCTGACAGCTCGGATTCCGGGATGGGCGGGATCATGCCGAACGCCATGACCTGACTATGCGGATGATCGATCGTGGAACCGATCAGGCGCCCGCGATTCTCGAAAACGAACACGTAGTTAACGTCTTCACGCGACCCGAGCGCTGCCGTGCGGGCCGACCACAACTCGACAACCTGGGCTGACCGGTCTCCGCCCAGGGCCGGGAAGGAAGAATTGTGGTCTGGGCTGTGCAGAATGACCTCGTGCCGCCCGTCGGGCAGGGCAGGCCAGCGATTCGGAAAGTGCCGGACCTCATAGGGCTCAGGCGCCTCAAGCCCGCCGGGGCAGAACGGGCAGCCATCCGGAAGATTAGGACGTCGCTGTCGCCACGGGGTGACAACGACGCGGGTACCCGTCAACGCGTCGATACGCAGATCTGCGTCGGTCATGAAGGTTCACCATATGCTGGCGGGCGGCCGCTCCGGCGCACGGGCTTATGGATCGGGGAGCCGGGTTGGCGTGCCCGGTCACTGGCGCGGCGATCAGCGTGCGGCGAACGCAGCCTGCCGGTTGTGAACCCAGGACACCGGCCCGTAGGGGGCGACCAGCCAGCGCCGCCCCGCGTGGCCTACCGGGACCACAGGGTTGGTGCGCGGCCGGCGGCGTACGCCAGCAGCCGATCCGCCAGCTCCTGCGGGCGGCTCAGCGCAGGGGTGTGCCCGCCGTCGATCTCGTCGGGCGTGATGCCCAGCCGTTCGCGGGCGACCCGGCGGAGGAAAGCGGGAGGGAACAGGCGGTCATCGCGGCAGATCAGGACTCGCGTGGGCACGTCAGGCCAGGCCCGCAGCGGCGACGGTTCCCCCAGCCGGGCCTCCGACTGGCCGCGTGCCCGCCTGAGCGCCTCGGCAGCCAGGTCCGGCGGCACATCCTGGTAGAACAGGGCGATGCTGTCGTCGTACTGCTCCCGCGGCTCCTCCTCATACCTGGTATCGGACAGGTAATCGGCAGGCGCCTCGCCCGGCGCGGGGATCATGGGTGCGACCAGGATGAGCATTTCCGCCGGCACCCGGTCGCAGACGAGCGGGGCGGTGAAGCCGCCCAGCGATTGCGCGACCACGATCAGGCCGGTCCGGTCGCCGGCCGCGGCCGCGACGGCGTCCGCGTACTCGGGCAGGCCGGCCGAGTCGTCGTCGCAGGGAAGGTCCGGGGCCACGGTGTCATGGCCCCGGGCTCGCAGTTCGGCCGCCACCAGATGCCAGTACCAGCCGACATCTCCGGCACCGGGAATGAAGACGAATGCGGCCACCCGGCCCCCTTCCGCTGCTCCGATCCGGCTGAGACCGGCCACCTGCCCGTCCGCCCGCCCCGAGCGCGCGGCGCGGGTTTCATGGTCAGGTTAGGTGACGGTACCGACGTTGCGGCGCCGCCGCCGGGCTGGCCACCCCTCACAGGGTGCCCGCCGCAAGCGGATCGCAGGAGGCAGCGACATGATCGACACTGAGCCGCAGACCGCGGGCGGGAAGGTGCTCTGGCACTTCACGATGTCCCTGGACGGATTCGTGGCCGGGCCCCGCCATCAGATGGACTGGATAACCGGGGTCTCCTTCCGCCCGGGCCTGGTCGATGAGTACGTCACGACCACCGGCGCCGTGCTGGGGGGCCGGGACGGCTGGGACCAGGCCACGGGTGACAGCCGCCCGTACGGCGGCGCCTGGAGCGGGCCGATCTTCGTCCTTACCCACCACCCCGAGGACGCCGCGCCAGCCGACGGGGTCACCTTCCTGAGCTGTAATCCGGCCGAGGCGGTGCGGATCGCGCTCGCGGCGGCCGGCGGCAAGAATCTCGAAGTGTTCTCGCCGACAATCGGGCGTCAGCTTCTCGAACTCGGCCTGATCGATGAGATCGACCTGCACATAGCGCCGATCCTGCTGGGACAGGGCATCCGGCTGTATGACAACCCCGGTAGCGAGCCGATCCGCCTCCACCGGGTCGGCGACGGCGGCCCCGCGTCCGTCCTCAACGTCCGGTACCGGCCCGCCGTAACCGGTGCCGCCGGGGAAAGCTGACCCTCATCCGGGATCCGGGCCTACGCGCTGCTCGGCGACGGGCAGGTGCGCCGCGATGCCGACCACCGGGACTCCAGGTGCCACCACCGCGGCGACTGCGCCCAGGCGCTCGGCGTCCAGCCGCCACCCGGCGATCAGGCGGCTCGTGCCGGCAGCAGCGGCCGGCGCCAGGGCCACCGCGCCCTGCTGGCGCTGAAGGGAGATCCGCTGCACCGGGGCACGCCCGCCCCGGCCGCGGGGACTGGCGTAGTAGAGGATGACCTGCTCGATCTCGGCCCAGGGGACGAACAGCGACCGGCGGCCAAAGAATGTCAGGTTGTCCGGCACCGCACCGAGCGTGACACCCATGCAGTCAGCCCGGAACGCGACCATGCGGCAGGCAACCGCCGCCACGCCGGGCAGCGCAAAGATCACCCCGGCCGCTGACGTCGCCACCGGGACCGCCAAGACCAGCCCGGCCGCTGACAACCCCGGCCACCACCACACGCCCAGCCCGACTGACACAACGCCCATGGCCAGGCCCATGAGGGCGTGCACGGTCAGCCGGTGACGCACCTCATAGCAGCCCAAGTCTCGCGGCACCTCTCGATACTCCACCGAGGAGCCGGCGCCGCCAAGACCCGCCAGCGCCTCAGTACTCCCCGGCCGCTCGCGCCGCGGCGCCGGGCTGGCTGATCAAGCGGCGCGGGGCTCACCGGCGGGCGGGGCCGGCGTCCCTTGCCGGGGCCCGCTCGGGGGCGTGGCCGGGGGGCGTGCTCGCCGGCGGGCTCATCGTCCGGGTGACCCAGGCCAGCGCCTGGCCGAACTCGGCGGGCGGCGTCCCGACCGGGAACGCCGCCAGCACGTCACGGGTCAGCGAGCCCATGACGCCGCCGGGCAGGGGGCGGTCCGAGCGCGCCAG
>JAIRTY010000754.1 GCA_031254715.1 Nocardiopsaceae bacterium
CTGGCTGTACACGATCTTGACCAACACCTTCATCAGCGGCTGCCGCAAGCGGCAGCGCGAGCCGCGCCCAGTGAGCTCCGGCGAGCTCGGGGACAGGCAGCTGGCCGGTGCCTGGGCCACTGCCTCGTCCGGGCTGGGGCCGGCCGAGGCCGAAGCCCTGGGGCGGCTGCCCGATTCCCGGATCAGGCGCGCGCTGCAAGCGCTTCCGGCCGACTTTCGCACCGCGGTGTACCTCGCCGACATCGAGGGCTACGCCTACCGGGAGATCGCGGCCATCATGGGCACCCCGATCGGGACCGTGATGCCACGAATCCACCGGGCCCGGGGCCAGCTCCGCGCTGTGCTGGCGGACCTCGCCCCCAAAGCTTCCACCCCCAGGTACACCGTCGGGTGACGCCTTCCCGGGTGCCCCGGCCATAGCGTTCCGGGTGACCGCAACGTCCCGGTCAGCGCAGGGACGCCGTGCGCTGGCCGCTAAGGAGAGTCACTTTCATGTCCCAAGTACGACCGGTAACCGTGCCCGCGGCCGCGGCCGGGAAAGCGGCCGGCCAAGCAGCGGCTCCGCCGGCTTCCCCGCGGCTCGGCCTCGCCCTGCTGGTCATAGCCACCGCGCAGCTGATGGTGCTGCTGGATGCCACCATCGTCAACGTCGCGCTGCCGCACATGCAGCGGGCACTGGGGTTTTCCGGCTCCGGCCTGGAGTGGGTGGTCAACGCCTATGCGCTGGCTTTCGGCGGGCTGATGCTGCTCGGCGGCCGGGCCGGTGACCTGCTCGGCCGCCGCAAGGTGTTCATCGCCGGGCTGCTGCTGTTTGCCGCGGCCTCGCTGGTCGGCGGGTTCGCCACCTCCCAGGCCTGGCTGCTCGCGGCCAGGGCGATCCAGGGCCTCGGGGGCGCCCTGGTCGCCCCGGCCGCGCTGTCGCTGATCACCACCACGTTCGCCGAGGGCAGGGCACGTAACCGGGCGATGGGCGTCTACGCCGCGATGAGCGTGGCCGGGGGAGCGGTCGGCCTGATCGCCGGTGGCCTGCTCACCACCTATGCCTCGTGGCGGTGGGTGCTGTTCGTGAACGTGCCGATCGGGCTGGCGGCGGCGCTGGCAGCGCCACGGGTGCTGCGGGAGTCGCCGAGGCAGCGGGGCAGGTTCGACCTGGGGGGTGCGATCACCGGGACGGGCGGTGTCACTGCCCTGGTCTACGGCCTGGCCAATGCGGCCACCAGCCCCGATGGCACCTCTCACTGGAGCGATGCGAAGGTCGTGGCATCGCTCGCGGCGTCGGCGGTGCTGCTGGCCGCGTTCGCGGTCATTGAGACCCGCACCGGGCATCCCCTGCTGCCGGTGCGGCTGCTGGCCGACCGCAACCGCACCGGGGCGAACCTGATCATGCTGTGCGTCGGCGCCGCCATCGCCGGCATGTTCTTCTTCCTCACCGTGTTCATGCAGGTCGTCTGGGGCTACTCGGCGCTGAAGACCGGCCTCGCCTACCTGCCGCTGACCGCCGGGATCATGGTGTCATCGGGCGCCGCCGCCCAGCTCGTCTCCCGGATCGGGGCCCGCCCGCTGCTCCCGGCCGGCGCCCTCGCCGCCGGCGGCGGCATGTACTGGCTGTCGCGGATCAGCGAGCACACCAGCTATGCGGGCGGCGTGCTGGGCCCCGTCCTGGTGATCGCCATCGGCCTGGGACTGCTGTTCGTACCGGTCACCCTGGTTGCCATGTCCCGGGTCGCGGACCGGGAATCGGGGGTCGCGGCCAGCCTGCGCAACACCGGCCAGATGGTCGGCGGCTCGATCGGGCTGGCAGTGCTGGGGAGCGTCGCCTGGACCGTGACGGCCAACAGCGCCCACGCCCAGGCCGCCCGGGCCGCCCAGGCCGCGACCGCAGCCGGCGCCGGTCACCCTGCGCGGCCCAGCCAGGCAGCCCTCACTGCCATCTACCATCATGCCCTGGCCACCGGGTTCTCCCGCGCCTTCCTGGTGACCGCCGGGATTATGCTCCTCGCGCTGATCATCTCGCTGGCGGCGATCCGGGTAAAGGGCGCCGACCTCGGCGAGCCCCGGCCCTGAACCGCCACCTACCGCAGCTCGGTGGCCCGTTCTCTATGTCAGTTGGTCGTCTCGACGAACCCCGTCAGGATGAAGTTCCCGGCGTCCTGCCCGGTCCGGTCATCGAAGATCGTCTTGTCAGCGGCAGTGATCCGGATGGCATCCACGTAGACCCCGCGCCCGTGATAGAGGGGGTCGGTGGTGTACCGCCAGCGCAGCTGCGTCGCACCCGTCAGCCCGGCCAGGCTGGCGGTGGCCCGCAGCCATTGCCGGCCCTGGTACCCGCTCACCTGGCCCGGGGTGGTCACGTCCAGCCGGTCGCCCTGGATCCGGAACGGGACCAGCTGCCAAGTCGTGCCGCCGTCGCCGGAGGACTCCAGGTAGAAGAAGTCGAAGCCGGGCTCGGTGTCGTACCAGAGCGAGAACGAGAGCTGGGCGCCCGCGGGCAGCGTGACCGGCAGCACCATGCTGTTGGTGGTCACGTCGGCCATCCCGCCGAACCACTCGCGCTGGTCGGCGGCCGGGCGCACCGCCACCGCCCGCAGCAGGTCGTAGGCGACCTGGCGGCGCTCCGGGTTCGGAACGCCCCAGTTCCGGCTGGGGTGGACCGCGTTGGTCAGCAGCAGCACGAACGACTGGGTCGTGGGGTCGACCGCGATCGAGGTCCCGGTGAACCCGGTGTGGCCGCCGCTGAACGGCGTCGCCAGCGCGCCTTCCTCCCAGTGCTGGTACAGCTCCCAGCCGAGGCCGTGATCGTTGCCAGGGAACGCCTGCGTGTAGTTGGTGAACGTGGCGATCACCGAGTCCCGGGACAGGATCCGGGCGCTGCCGTACCGGCCGCCGTTCAGGTGGGCCTGGCAGAAGATGGCCATGTCCTTCGCGGTGGAGAAGACACCAGCGTGCCCGGCCACGCCGCCGAGCGCCCAGGCGTTCTCGTCATGGACCTCGCCCCAGACCAGGCCCCGGTCCGGAGTGAGCTGGTACTCCTCGGCGGCGACCCGCTGCTTCAGCGAGGCCGGCGGGTTGAACATGGTGTCGGTCATCCCGAGCGGCTTGGTGATCCCGTCGCTGACCAGGACGTCCAGGGTCTTCCCGGTGATCGCCTCCGCCACGAACTGCATCACGATCATGTTCACGTCGGAGTAGATGTACGCGGTCCCGGCCGCGGCCTGCGGGGTGATGTTGTTCACCGCGGCGATCCGCTCCGGAATGGTGGCGTACGTCCACAGCGCCGGGCTCGGGTCCGGCGGCAGCCCCGACGTGTGGGTGAGCAGCTGCAGGATCGTGATGTCGCCCTTGCCATGGTTGTCGAAGGCGGGCAGGTGCTTCCCGACCGTGTCGCCGAGCGCCAGCCGGCCCTGCTCGATGAGCTGCACCGCGACCGTCGAGGTGAACAGCTTCGACAGCGAGGCCAGGTCGTAGATGGTGCCCAGGGTGGTCGGGATCCACTGGTCCGGGGGCAGCTCGGCACCCTGCTGGTCGGCGTAGCGCAGGTTGTACCCGGCCGCGGCATAGGCGGCGACGACGCCGTTATGCCCGGCGATCACCACCTCGCCTGGGTAGACGGCGTGGCCTTTGAGACCGGTCCCCGGTTGCAGCCCGTGCGCTGCGTCCGCCGCGATCAGGTTGGCGTACTGCGGGATCAGCCCGGCCGACTCGGGGGTGCCGTAGCGTAACACCGGGCCGCCGCCTGGGATCAGTTGCGACAGCGTCGGGCCGCCCGAGGTGGTGACCGTGACCTGCCCTGATGCCGCGGGATTGGCAGCGAACGAGGTCCCGTGCCGGACCGGGCGAGGCGCCGCGAAGGCGGACCCCGGCAGCGCCGGGACCGCGGCTGCGGCCGCGGCCGCGGCGGCGGCGGTAAGGAACTGACGGCGCCTCATGACGCCCCCTCCCGGTAGATGAGGTACTTGTCCCGCAGGCGGGCGAACTCGGCCAGCTCTGACTGCCAGCCCGCGACGATTTCCCCGGTGCTCTTCCCGGCGTCGACCGAGGTGCGGATCCAGTCCGAGCCGGACAGCTTGTCCACCCAGGTCGCAGGCTCTATCCCCGGGTATCCCCAGGCGAAGCTGTCCGGGTACAGGCGCTTGGCGGTCACCAGCATGGCCACCGCGGTCCTGATGGCATCGAACGAGCCGCGGTCGGTGACGTAGCACTGCACCCCGCCGCAGACCGTGTTCGCGTACTTCTCGAAGCTCGGCTCCACGTATTCCTCGCGGAACCTGGTCCCCTGCAGGCCGTTGGCCGCGAGCTCGGCGTTCAGCGTGTCCGCCCATTGGTAATCGATATAGGGCGCGGTGACCAGCTCGAACGGCCGCGTCGTGCCGCGGCCCTCGGACAGGTTGGTGCCTTCGAACAGGCACAGCCCGTAGTACACAAGCGCGGTATCGGGAGTCGGCATGTTCGGTGACGGCATCACCCAGGGCAGGCCGGTCTGGTCGTAGTACATGCCGCGCCGCCAGCCCCGCATCGGGACCACCGTCAGGTCCGCCTTCCGGCCGCCGGCGTCGGCCGGGACGAACTGGTCGTTGAACAGCAGCGCGAGCTCGCCGATCGTCATCGCATGCTGCTGGCAGATCGGCTTTAGACCGACGAAGCTCTCCAGCTCCGGGTGCATCACCGGGCCGCTGGGCCTGGCGCCGCCGAGCGGGTTCGGCCGGTCCAGCACGATGAACGGGATGCCCAGCGTGGCGGCCGCGGCCAGGCCCAGGTACATGGTCCAGATGTAGGTGTAGAACCGGGCCCCGGCGTCCTGGATGTCGAAGCCGAGTGCCTGCACCCCGGATTGCTGCACCACGGACACGGTGGCGGGCACGTCGGTGCCGTAGAGGTTGAAGACCGGCAGCCCGGTCTTGGGGTCGATCGTGGTGCCCTCCCCGCCGCCGGCCTGCGCGGTGCCGCGGAAGCCGTGCTCCGGCCCGAACACCGCGGTCAGGTTCACCTCCGCGGCGGCGTGCATGAGGTCGACCTCGTGCGTGAGATCACTGGTGATAGCGGTGGGGTTCGCGATGATCCCGAACTTCTTGCCGGCGACTAACCGATAGCCGTCGCCGGCGAAACGGCCGAACCCGGTCTGCACCGCCGGCGGCCCCGGCGTGGCGCTGGCCGCGGTCCCGGATGTGGCGGCGGCGCGGGCGGGTGATCCCCGCGTCATGGCAGCGATGGCAGGCCCGGCCGCCGCGGCAGCGGCGGCCGACGCTCCGGCTAACAGGAAGTTACGACGCTCCATGTCTCATCCCCTCGGCCTCATCAAAGCTCCCACGGCGGGCCAGGTGCGTCAATATGTCACGAGAAGCCGATCTAACAGGTTAATTCGCAACTCCCGCGGCCGGTCCAGGCAGCGGCGAGATGATCGGCTACGCCCGCGGGCGTTCAGGCGTGTACCAGCGGGGTGTCCACCAGGTGCTCGGCCAGGAACCAGGCCTGTAGCTCACCGGTCCGGATGACGTCGGAGACGAGCAGGTCGTTGGTGCCGTCATCGCCCTGCTCTCCGACCCTGGCCGCGTCGTCGTGGGCGTGGATCAGGATCGTCTCGTGCGCTTCGAGCAGCCGCGACAGCATCGCCGGGACCTCCTCGGCGCCGTCCGGTGGCCGGGGGAGGCAGGTGATCTCGGCGACATGCCGCGGGTCACCCACCGCGACCCCGCCCAGCGTCTGTACTCGCTCGGCGATCGTGTCGATCAGTTCCAGCTGCTCGCCGGCGTGCTTGTCCAGCAGTAGGTGCAGCTGGTAAAAGGTCGGCCCCCGCATCAGCCAGTGATGCTTCTTGTACAGCGCATGCAGGATCTGACTGTCGGCCAGCACGTGGTTGAGCTGCTGGCAGGAAAACATCCGCGCGTCATACGACAGCGCGACCGGGAACTGCCGCACCGTCCCGAACTCCTGCACCTGCCTGCCCTGCTGATGCAGCCACGGCTGCGACGAATCGCTGGTCATCCGTTCCCCCTCGGTGATCTTGAGAGCAGCGCTGCCATAGTTCTCCCCCTGGCGCGCCGCGGCATACCGGGCTGACCGGCATCCGCAGCGGCCCGCCCGTCAGGCGGGGTCAGCGCCCGGGATTATGACCGGTTGCGAGGGCGGGCACCGTCGGCGCGGCTGGGCTCCTGCCCGGCCGGCCGCCCGAGCGGCGGGCGGATGGGTGCGATGGCAGCGCCGCTGTGACGGCGCGGCCCGGACCAGAGCGCGGGCACGGCGTCGAGCGCGCCGGCCAGTACGTAGGCGGCCTGCTCGTAGTTGATCCGCCAGCCGACAAAGTCCCGCCAGGCGTCCGCGGGGTCACGCTCGATCGGGAAGTTCACCTCGCGCATCCGGGCGATCGCGTCGAGGAACTCCTGGTAGCTCAGGCTGATCTGGCCGTCGGGGTCGGGTTCGTCGGGCACGTCGAAGCCCCGTGCCCGGGCGATCTGGCGGAAGCAGAGGAACCCGCTCCGCAGGCACAGCCGGGCCGGGACTTCCGGGGCGGCTCCCGGGGACAGCGCCAG
Organism: Nocardiopsaceae bacterium; assembly: GCA_031254715.1. Classification (GTDB taxonomy): domain Bacteria; phylum Actinomycetota; class Actinomycetes; order Streptosporangiales; family Streptosporangiaceae; genus JAIRTY01. The sequence goes on from JAIRTY010000754.1 coordinate 6,525, forward strand.
GAACAGGGCGGCGGAGTCCAGCACCGCCAGCAGCGCAGTTACCCAGGACGACAACGGCCGGGGGGAACGGAACCTGACCAGCGGCAGGTACGCGGTGTGGCTCTCGGCGACGTCGGCGGCCCAGCGTTCCCACCCGGCATACAGATCGGGCAGCGTGTCGAGGGTCGAGACGCCAGAGCCCAGCGCGTAGTGGGTGCGGGCAAGCAATTCCGGGCCCCAGGACGGCACCCCGGCCCTGGCGTTCAGCAGGGCCACCTCGGTTTCCCTGCGGTTGAACGCCGCGTACATGGCAGGCAGGTAGGCGATCTGGAGCGTGACAATGATCAGGCCGGTGGCAGCTGCGGCGAACACGATGACGGCTGGTGTCGCGGGCGGTTCGGCAAACCCGAGGGTGAACAGCGAGGATCCGGCCGCGGTGAAAGCCTGGCCGGCGCCGCCGGTGGTGAACGGCCATATCAGCAGCGAGTACCCGATCAGCGACACCCCGAGCCAGGCCGCCAGCTGCGCGAGCAGGGTCGCTGCCGCCTGCCCCGCGAGTATCCGGTCACGCTGCCGGTAATCGTCGATGAAGCTGACCACCGCGGTGAAAGCCCAGCCCACGATCCGGTCCGTCTGAAGCATGAGCCAGCCGCCCACCGGGCGGTGCACGATCAGTGTCCCGATGACACTCGCCCAGACCGTCAGCACGAGCAGGCCGCCCACCACCGCGGCCAGCGAGCGGCCGATCAGCGGCACCGTCATGAGCCCCTCCTGGCTGGCCGCAGGGCACTCGCGTGGGCGCGCCCGTCAACCCCCGGCGCAGGGCGCCGCGGACCACCTCACGTCGGCGCTGTAGTGATCAGTCTATGGTCGCGGTGGCCCGGTACCGTGCCGCCGCCCAGGCCCAGGGGTTGAATTGAAAAGGGCGACGGGCCGAAAGAGGGGATCCTTCTCGTTCAGGTGCCCGGGAGCATCTGATCGCCCCGACGGCGAAGGTGATCCTTGCCGGCCGGTGGCCTGCGTCTGCCCAGACGTCGAGGGACACACAAGCAGGCACCTTGGCGATGACGAAGCCGCCCCAAAACTCTGTGTAGCCGGGATATATGCCAAGGTCGTGGCCAGGACGGCAACTGGTGAAGGCGGCGCTCAGCTGACCGTCACCCAGCGTGTACCTGCCGCCTGTTCCGGCAGTGCCGAACAGGAACCGGAAATAGCTGCGGGCGGCCCCGGCGACCGTGATCCGAATGTGCGCGCCGTCCTTCACGTTGACGGGCAGGTTCCCGAACGGGAGCGGGCTGCTGCCATCCGTCGACGCGCCCGCGGGCTGGACGTTGATGAGCCACGCCGGGCCTGCGTGGATGCTGTGGCGTCGCCAGTCCTTGGCGTACTGGCCCGCGATCTGATCTGCGCAGCTCAGCGATATGCTGCGCGGTTCGTGACCGGGCACGCGGGGGCGGGGTGACTGGGACGCGGACGACGGCAACGGGCCGGTCGCGGGCGGGCGCCCGCCGGTCAGTGTCGGCATGGCCAGCGGGACAGCGAGGGCTATCGCGGCGATTGCGGTCACGGTGACCGCGCCAACGCGGATGCGGTAGCGGCGGTGCCGCCGCCCGATCAGGTCCATCAGCCGGTCGGGAGGCCTGGCATCCGCTACCGACTCGTGCAGGGCGGCGGCTAGCCGTTGTTCGAAGTCGTTCACTGCCGGGCACCTTCCTGCCTCCCGGCAGAGTGCTCTGCCAGGGCTTCGCGCAACCGGGCCAGGCCACGCGACACCTGGCTCCTGACCGTGCTGGGGCTGCAGCCCAGCACCGTGGCGATCTCCGCATCGTCAAGATCATCGAAATACCGCAGTACGACGGCCGACCGCTGCCGTTGCGGCAGCACGGCCAGTGCCCGGAGCAGGATGTCTCTGTCTGCCAACTCAGCGGTGCGGTCGGGAATCGTGATCGTCCTGGACTCCACGCCGAGCGAGTTCTCTCGCCTGCGGCTCAGCCGCCGCCACCGGTCATTGGCCGCATTGACAAGGATCCGCCGGGCATAGCGTTCCGCGTCATCACCGAACCGGGTGATCTTGCCCCAATGGCGGTAGGCGCGCTCCAGGCAGATCTGCAGCAGATCCTCGGCCTCGGCCCGGTTCTGGCCGGTCAGGAGCAGCGCGGTGCGGAACAAGGCAGCCGAACGTGCCTGCACAAAGTCCTCAAAGGAGGTGCCCGGGCCGCGGCCGGCATCCATAACCCATTACACGACGGCGGCGGGCCCGCTGTTGAGGGACAGGGCCGATTCATACGAGATCTCGCCGCGCCGGCCGGTTCGACGGTGCGGTGCCCATCAGGAATAGGCAGCCTCAGGCCAGGGGACAAACAAGGCGTGACCCATCCAGATGCGGGAGGGCGCGCCATGGGCGATGTCGCCTACCAGTCCCGGGTTCACGTGGAACGGGCCGCCGGGCCGATCCGGTATGCCACTGTGCCGGCCGAGCCCACGCCGGTGACGTTCGGCGTTCACAGCGAGGTCGCCGCGCATTACGGACAGCGGGAAGGTCAGTACGAGCCGCACGCGACCACGCTGGACTACGTGGTCGCAGCGGCGGCTGGTTGACTGACCGGCACGCTGGGCGGCGCGCTGGAAGCGCGCGGCATCCCGGCCGGAGACGGTCGTCTCCAAGCTGACGCGATCGGGGAGGTCGAGCTGGAAGGCCGCACCCTGGTACTCAAGCGGATCTCGGTGACGTACCGGTTGCTGGCCGGCCAGGGCGGCGACAGGTCGGTCATCGACCGGGTGATGGGCTTCCACGCCGACCACTGCCCGGTGGCCCGCTCCCTCCGCGGCGCGATCGATATCACCACCAGCATCGAACTCGTCAGCGCCTGATCAGGGCAGGCGCCCGATCGCTGGGCGCGCGGGCCGCCAGGGACGCGCGGCCGCCCTATGCCGGGACGGAACCCAGGTAGGCGTCGAGCCCGTGGATCATCAGGTCGATGCCGATGCGGAACTGGCTGGTCATATCGCATTCGCCGCAGACCAGCAGCGCCGTGCGCACCAGCTCGTCGGGCGCGCCGGGCGACAGCATGCCGGAGACCTGGCGGATCAGCGCGATCTCCCGGTCGGGGCCCGGCGGGGGCGGCTCGGGAAGGGACAGCTCGGCGAGGGCGAAGCCGATCCCGTAGGGGATGACGGTCCGCAGCATGGGGACCGCGCACTGCTCAGGAACGCCGCTCTCGCGCATCAGTGCCAGGATGCCGTGGACGACGCGCAGCGGGCGTTCCCGCAGTTCCTGCCGGCTCATCAGCAGCGGGGCGGCGCTGGGATGACGATGCACAAGGTCGCGCAGCGCCGTGGCGAGCTGGCGGACGGCCTCCTGCCAGTCCCCGCCGGGCGGGCTGTCCGGGACCTCCTCCCACAGCAGGCCGACGATCCCGTCCAGGATGTCGTCCTTGCCGGCCACGTGCTTGTACAGCGACATGGCCTTTACCCTGAGCGAAGCGCCCAGCTTGTGCATGCTCAGCGCCTGCAGCCCGTGCTGGTCGACGTACTCGAGCGCCGCCTGCAGCACCTGCTGCCGCGACAGCGGCGCCCTGGCCGGCGCATCGCCCTGCCTGGTCATGGCCATGCCTGACACCATACCCCTTGACGACAGCCATCGTAAGTCTAATATGGCTTACGCCATAAACTTCAACGTCATGAACCCCGGAAGGGAGCGCTCGCCAGTGGCACCCCTAGCGGACGTGGCAATCGGGCTGACCGGCGTGACCAAGCGGTACCAGCGCGGCAAAGGCCTGCTCACGGCCGTCAGCGAGGTCACGCTGAGCGTGCCGCCCGGCCAGGTGATCGGCCTGCTCGGCCCGAACGGTGCCGGGAAGACCACCACGATCAAGATGATCTGCGGGCTGGTCCTGCCCACGGCCGGGACGATCACCCTGAACGGGTACGACGTGGCACGCCAGCGCGCCGGCGCGGTGCGCCAGATCGGCGCCGTGCTGGAGGGCTCCCGCAACGTGTACTGGCCGCTGTCGGCGTGGCAGAACCTGATGTACTTCGGCCGGCTCAAGGGGCTGCGCGCCGTCGCGATCAGGCCGCGCGCGGAGCGGCTGCTGACCGAGCTGGGACTGTGGGAGCGCAGGCACGAGAGCGTCGGCTCGTTCTCCCGCGGCATGCAGCAGAAGGTGGCGATCGCCGCCGCGCTGATCACCGACCCGCCGGTGCTGCTGCTCGACGAACCGACCATCGGGCTGGACGTGGCGGCCGCGCGGACCGTCAAGGACTGGATCGCCCGCCTGGCCGCCGACGAGGGCAAGACCGTCCTGCTCACGACGCACCAGCTCGGCGTCGCGCAGGAGCTCGCCAGCCGGATCGCGGTGATCAGGGATGGAAAGATCATCGCCGACCTCCCCACCGGCGAGCTGCTGTCCCGCTACGCGGAGGACCGGTTCGAGATCAGGACCAGAAAGATTCCGAACGGGCTCCGGCCCGGGGTGCTGCCGGCGGGCGGCCGGATCGAGCACGGGGCCGAGGCCACCCGGATCCTGCTGCCGGGGGCCGGCCAGGCTGACCTGTACCGGGTCCTGGACGGGCTGCGGGCTGCGGGCAGCCAGCTGATCTCGGTCAGCCAGGCCCGCCCCGGGCTGGAGGACATCTTCCTGCGGCTCATCCGCGACGGCGAAGAAGGCCCCGGGGCGGTCCGGGCCACGGCTGCGGAGCGGGTGGCATGACCGCGATCACCGCTCCCCGGCCCGGGGCGCAGGGGGTGCTCGGGCCCGCCCTGCGCGCCGTCGGCACCGAGGCCGGGAAGGGGCTGGCGCTGATGTGGCGGCGGCGCGCCATCACGATCACCGGCATCGCGCTGAACGGGCTTCTGTACCTGATGATCCAGTTCTTCATCGGCGGCGGGCACCTCGTTCTCCCGGTGCTGGCGCTGACCCTGCCCGCGCTGATCGCCTACATCGTCGCCGCCACGGCGGCGCTGCAGGGGAGCGGCGGGATCGCGGAGGAGGTCAACGCCGGCACGCTGGAGCAGGTGCACCTGTCCCCGGCCAGGCCGTCCCTGCTGGCGGCGGGCCGGCTCGCCGCCCTCGCGGCGGAGGGGCTGATCCCAGCCATCGTGCTCGCGCTCGCCTTCGGCCTGGGCTACCGGCCGCACTGGGCGATCAGCCCGGATGCGCTGGTGCCGCTGGCGCTGACCATCGCGGACGCGCTCGGCTACGGGCTGCTGATGACCGCCCTGACGCTGCGGCTGGCCAGCATCGGCGCGGTCGTGCACGTGTTCAACATGGCGGTCATGTTCCTGGGCGGCCTGTTCGTCCCCATCACGCTGTTCCCGCATGGCATCGAGATCTTCGCCAGGTTCGTGCCCACCGCCCTCGGTGTCGAGGTGCTGAACACGACGCTGGCCGGCCGCGGGCTCGCGGCCGCCTGGGCCGACGGCACGCTGCCCTGGCTGCTGGCCCATGTGGCCGTCCTTGCCGCCCTGGGCTGGCTGGCCTACCTGCACACGCTGCGCCGTGCCCGGCGCGAGGGAGGACTGTCGGCGCGATGAGGTTCCTGACCGCCCTGGGCAACGAGGTACGCAAGGGGCTGCTGTTCGCCTGGTCCGAACGGCTGCAGATCGCCCTGGAACTGCCGTTCTTCACGCTGTTCATCCTGCTGCTCGGGCCCATGCTGGGCGCCGGTCACCAGATCTCCGCCGGGCACCTGCACTGGACGCTGGACAGCCACCGCATCGCCCTGCTGCTGGTGGCGTTCCTGCCGGCCATGTTCTTCTATTTCCAGGCAGTCAAGCTGTTCTGGCGGCTGCTGGCCGAGATCCAGGCCGGCACGATCGAGCAGGTCTACCTGTCCCCGCTGCCGTCCTGGCTGGTGGCCGCCGCCGGGAGGCTGGCCGCCGCGATCATCGAGACGGTCATCCTGTCCGCAGGCACCTACGGCCTGGTCAGCGCCTTCGTCAGGCTGCACTTCCACTGGACCGCCGCCGCCCTGGTGCCGATGGCGTTCCTCATGCTCAGCGGCATCGGCTACTCGCTGATCATCGCCGGGATGACGCTGGCCTGGAGGCGGATCCAGCTCCTGCAGGAAACCTTCCTGATGCTGGTCATGGTCTTCGCCGTGTCCGCGCTGCCGTTGCTGGCCGTCCCGGGCTGGTTCGCCGGCATCGGCCGGCTGTTCCCGGTGACCGCCGACGTGGCCAGCCTGTACGGGGTCATGCTCGGCCACCGCGGCGTCACCGCGCCGTGGGGCACCGGCGGCGTGGTCTGGGTCGCCGTCACCGCCGCCGCCTACCTGGCGGCGGGCCTGGTGGTCTTCCGGGTGCTGGAGCGGGCCACCAGGGCGCGTGGCACCCTCGGCGCCTACTGACGGCCTCGCCACGGTATGGTGCCGTTATCCGGGCGGGTCGAACGGCATCGAGCACATCGTGGTGCTCATGATGGAGAACCGGTCGTTCGATCATTTCCTGAGCTGGCTGCCCGGTGGCGACAGGCGCCACGACCTGGTGTTCCAGGCCACGGACGGCAACTTCTATCCCAACTACCCGCTGGCCCCGGACTTCCAGGGCTGCGGGTACAGCGACCCCGACCACAGCTGGGAAGGGTTCCTCGTCCAGCACAACTTCGGCAAGATGGACGGCTTCCTGCAGCGGCCCACGGCGCCCCACTCGTCGTAGGTCACCACGAACACCGATCACACCGGGGACTCTGCCACGCCCACCGACGGGCAGCTCGTCCCCGACTACCGCCAGCTCGGTTTCCGGGTCCCGGCCATCGTCGTGTCCAACCTGGCCCTTCCCCGGGTCGTCGACCGCGGCCCGTTCGAGCACGCCTCCACGCTCAAGCTGATCGAGTCCACCTTCGGGCTGCCGCCCCTCACCGCACGTGATGCGAACGCGCTGGACCTCGGGCTGGTGCTGCGCGACAGCCCGCGGCCGCACCCGGTCAGCCCCGGCGCCATTCCCGCGAGCAGCCAGGTACCCGGGCCGGCCGACGGCGCCGCCGCGGTCTGCAGCGCCGCCAGCGTCCAGTCGGTCTCCCCGGCTCCGGTCCGCCACGGCAGCCGCCGCGGCCTTCCGCAATCCCCGGTACCCAGCTCCGGGTTCCCCTCGGGCTCCGGAATGGCGGAGTTCGGCCGGCAGCGCCGCACCGGCAAGAACGGGTAGGCCTTCCAGCCGGTCACCCTGCCGTGATCTATCGTCCCTAAGCGTGGATGCTGACCGGACCGCGGGCGGCAGGGACCGGGGCGGGCAGGGGTTGTGGCTCCGCTTCCTGTCCGGGCCGGACATTGACGCGCTCGGCCTGGCGAACGCTGAGATCGTCGCGGCGGTGGAGAACGCCGTCCGGGCGCACGGTGACGGGCGCGCGGTGGTAGAGCCGAGGGTGCACCTGGTCCCTGACAACGACGGCGCCGGCCACTTCAACGTGCTGCGCGGTCACCTGCCCGGCCCCGGC
>JAIRTY010000608.1 GCA_031254715.1 Nocardiopsaceae bacterium
CTCGTCCAGCACCCAGGTCAGCTCGTAGGGCGCGTCGAACCCGGTCTCGATGTCCACCGCCCTGGCCGCCCACTCGCGCGCCTCGCCGGTCCTGCCGAGCCTGCGCAGCGCGCTCACCAGGCCGGGCAGGCACCGGGCGGCCTGGTAGTCCGGGGTGTCATCGGTCATCCGCCGGACGCCCTGCTCGAACCAGCCAAGAGCGCCCTCGATATCGCCCGCCCACAGATGCAGCTGTCCCTGCGGCACCATGAGCCCCACGACATCGGCCTCGCGGGCGGTGGCGAGCGACCGGACGATGACATCCATCATCTCGCGGGCCCTGGCGATGTCGCCGGACATGCCGACGGCGAACGCGGCGTTGCACGTGTTGGTGCCGACCGCGAAGTAGTCCCCCAGCGGCGCGGCGATCCGCACCACCTCGTCCGCGACCGCGACCGCCCGGCGGATGTCGCCGGTGGTCGCGGCGAGGTAGATCTGGATCCCCTTGGCGAACGCCGCGGTGAACCGGTCGCCGCGTGGCCAGCTCCGCTCGAACCCCAGCCGCGACAGCGCGACGGCTTCCTCGTGCCGCCAGCGGGTCTGCAAGGAATAGCCCTCGATCATGGTGGCCAGGTCCCGGGCGAAGGGATCGCCGGCGGCCTCGCCGGCCGCGCGGGCTTGCGCTGACAGTCGCTGGCAGCGCTCGAAATCCCGGTAGAAGTGCGGGTAGGCGGCCAGCGCCAGGCAGCGGGCACTGGCCACCTCGTCACCGGCGTCGGCAGCGATCTCGAGGCCGCGCCCGGCCGCCTCCGCGACCAGGTCGAGCCGGCCGCTGACCATGCCCAGCATGGCGGTGCCTGCCAGCAGCCGGGCCTGCACGGCCGAGCGGTCCGCCGGGTCGAGCGCCACGGCCTGGCGCAGGAACTCCAGGCCCTCAACGGTCTGGCCGCGGATGAACCACTGCCGGGCCAGCGCCGCCGCCAGCCGCCGGCCGCGCCCGGCCCTTTCCGGCGGGGCCGACAGTCCCCAGTGCAGGGCGGCGCTGAGGTTGTCGCGGTGGCTCTCCAGCAACTCCCGCCAGACGTCCTGGTCGCTGTCCAGGCCCGGCTCTGCCGCCTCGGCCAGCACCAGGAAGTAATCGAGGTGCCGGTCGCGGAACGCCTCCGCCTCACCCGCCGCCTGCAGTTGCTCCCCGGCGTACTGCCGGATCGTGTCCAGCAGCCGGTAGCGCATCTCGCCCCCGTGCTCGCGTACCGTCACCAGGGACTTGTCCAGCAGGCGGCCGAGCAGCAGCAGCGCGTCCCCGGCCGGGTCGCAGACGCCGGTCACTGCGTCCAGCGTGAACGTCGCCGGGAACACCGCCAGCCGCCGGAACAGGACCTTCTCCTCCGGGGCGAGGAGGGCATGGCTCCAGCCCATCGACGCCAGCAGCGTCTGATGGCGCGGGACCGCCCGGCGGGTGCCCCCTGCCAGCAGCCGGAACGAGTCGTCGAGGCCGGCGGCGATCTGCGCGGGCGTCAGCGCGCGCACCCAGGCCGCCGCCAGCTCGATCCCCAGCGGGATGCGGTCGACCCGGGAGCACACCGCCGACACCTCCTCCCGCGCCGCGTTCGCGTCGAAGCCGGGAGCGACCAGTCCGGCCCGGTCAGCGAACAGCTCGACGGCGTCCTCCTGCCGCAGCGACGGCACCCGCCACGCCGCCTCGCCCTCCACCCCCAGCGGCTCCCGGCTCGTCGCCAGCACCGAAACGCCCGGACAGGCACGCAGCACCGTGTCCGCCAGGCTGGCCGTGGCGTCCAGCAGGTGCTCGCAGGTGTCAATGCACAGCAGCAGCTGCCGCTGGCTCAGCTGAGCGGCGAGCGCCCGGAACTGGTCCCCGCCCGGTTCGATCAGGACGCCGACCGTGGCAGCGGTCAGCCTGGCGATCAGCTCCGGGTCGGTGATCGAGCCCAGGTCGACCAGCCAGAACCCGTCCGGCCACCGGCCGCCGATCCTGGCCCCCAGCTGCCCGGCGAGCCGGGTCTTGCCGCACCCCCCGACACCGGTCAGCGTCACCAGCCGATGCCGCGAGATCAGCTGGCCGATCTCGGACAGCTCGGCTTCCCTGCCGATGAACCTCGTCAGCTGGGCCGGAAGATTGCCCGTCACCACCGGCATGCGCCTCCCGGGAGACAGTTGACTCAGGTGAGCCCAATTTTAGGGCAACTCCAAGTCTTTTGCTCCGGCCCGGACGGCAATCCCGGATCCGGCAGCGCTGCCTGCCTGGGCGATGCCCAGCTCGGCGGCCCGGCTCTCGATCGCGGATACGGCGGCATGCAGGTCGGCGCCGTAGCGGTCCACCACCTGGCTGACCGTCAGCGCCTTCCGCCGCCAGGTCAGGTTGACGCACCCGAGCACCTGGCCGCCCGCCCGGATCGGCATCGCGATCGAACTGCGGCCGTCGTCCACCTCGGACCGGGGCTTGCTGTAGTGACTGCCGAAGTCGGGCGCCCGGGTGCTGTAGCCGCGGCGCCTGGTCGTCGTCACGATCTGCCGGACGGCGGCCGGGTCGTGGGCGAGCTCGTGCCCCGCGATCTCCCGTTCCCGCAGCCGCCGCAGCACCGCCTCCCGTTCCTGGTCCGGGCAGAACGCCAGGTAAGCCCGGCCGGACGCGGACCGCAGCAGGTTGGCGCGGAACCCGATGGGAGCGGCAGGCAGCTCATCGAACCGGGCCCGCGGGCTGTTGGTCTCGACCACCTCCATGTGGTCGAGCCGCGGCACCGACAGCACCGACGGCCACATCACCCGGTCGCCGAGCTGCTCGAGAACCGGGGAGGCGATCTCGACCAGCCAGGCGGTGTCATCGAGCCGTCCGCGCTGCAGCATGATGTGGCTCGGCAGGAAGGCCCCGTCCGCCATCCGCTGCCAGACCAGCCCCTGCCGGTACAGGGTGTACAGGATCCGGGTCAGGGTCGGCTTCGGGATGCCGGTCCGCTGGAACAGGTCATGCAGGCTGGCGGCGCGCATGTCGCGCAGCGCGGCCAGCACCTCGAGACCGCGTTCCAGCGCCTGGATGGGCTTCACCTTGTAATGGCGCATCACGCGATCTATCCCCGGCCGGCCCGGCTCATTTCACAGAGCGAAAACATACCAACTCATCCTTGTTTTTCCCAGGTCTGCTATGCGAGCGTCGGGCTGTGAACCGGCCGCCGCTTGCGCGGCCGGGGGGCGGCACAGCCCTGGAGGTGGCGATGGAGCCAGGAGGCAGCCAGCGCAGTTTCGCGCTGCCGTCACAGATCGAGGACGTGCCGGGCGCCGAGGGCTGGCGGTCGATGTACCCGTATTTCACGCGTTTCCAGCCCGGGGACGACAAGCGGTTCTGGTTCTACAACTCGATGCATTTCCCGGAACCGATGCCGGCCTTCGACACCATCACCGCCGAGGTCCCTTACAGCGCAATCGGGGCCAACACGGCCCGGGTCTTCGTCTTCCCCACCACGCTCGGCATTGAGCACCGGATCGTGAACGGACGGGTCTACATCACCGCGATCCCGGTCACCGACCCGGCCGAGATCGAGCGGCGCGCCGCCCTCTTCAGCGAGCGGGCCGGCTTCTACTACCAGCACTGGGACGAGCTCTACGAGGGCTGGAAGACCCGTATCCGGGGCCTCATCGACGAGATCGAGGCGATCACCGTCCCGGCCCTCGACGACGTGGAGGACCTGCGCGTCGTCACCGAGTCCCGCGGCGTGGCGCAGAACCACTACCTGCGGGAGAACTTCCACAAGTGCATCGACCTGTACTCGAAGATGTGGCATCACCACACCGAGTTCCTGATGCTCGGCTACGGCGCCTACGTGGTGTTCTTCGAGTTCTGCAAGAAGGCGTTCCCGGAGATCAGCGAGCAGACCGCGGCCCGGATGGTGGCCGGCATCGACGTGGTCATGTACCGGCCCGATGACGAGCTGAAGCGGCTGGCCAGGCTCGCCGTCAGCTCCGGGCTCGCCGGTGAGTTCCCGGAGGGCTGCGACCCGGACGCCGTGCTCGCCGCGCTGGCCGGCCGGGGCGAGGCGGGCCGCGCCTGGCTGGCCGAGTTCGACGCGATCCGGCTGCCGTGGTTCCACGTGTCCACCGGCGACGGCTTCTACCACCATCACCTGAGCTGGAACGACAACCTCGCGGTGCCGTTCGCCGCGCTCACCAGGTACGTGCGGCAGGTGCAGGCGGGCGAGAGCCTGGACCGGCCCACCGCCGCCCTGGTGGCCGAGCGGGACCGGATCGCCGGCGAGTACCGGGCGCTGCTGCCCAGCGACGCGGAGCGGGAAGCGTTCGACCAGATGCTCGGGCTGTGCCGGCTGGTCTTCCCGTACGTGGAGGACCACAAGTTCTACTGCGAGCACTGGTTCACCACCCGCTTCTTCCAGCAGATCCGGGCGTTCGGGGCGCTGCTCGCCGCCCGCGGGGTGCTGGCCGAGGCCGACGACGTGTTCCAGCTTCACCACACCGAGATCGACCAGGCGCTCGCCGACGTGATGCTGGCCTGGGCGGCGGGCAGCGAGCCGCTCGGCGCGGCCCACCTGCGGCCGGTCATCGCCGAGCGCAAGCGGATGCTGGAGGTGCTGCGGGGCTGGTCGCCGCCGCCCGCGCTGGGGCCGGTCCCTGAAGCCCTGAACGACCCGGCCGTGCAGATGCTGTGGGGCATCACGCAGCAGACCATCGACTCCTGGTACAGCCAGGCGGCCTCCGGCGACGACAGGGAGGTCCGCGGCTACGCGGCGTCCGGCGGCATCGCCGAGGGGACCGCCCGGGTGCTGCACGACGTCAACGAGATCGGCCAGATCCGGGACGGGGAGATCCTGGTCTGCCCGGTGACCGCGCCCAGCTGGGGCCCGGTCTTCGGCAAGATCAAGGCCGCGGTCTCTGACATCGGCGGCACCATGTCCCACGCCGCCATCGTGGCCCGCGAGTACGGCATGCCGGCGGTGGTCGGCACCGGAGCGGCGACCAAGCGGATCCGGACCGGCCAGCGGGTGCGCGTGGACGGCGACCGCGGCGTGGTCACGGTGCTGGACTAGGGCATGTCCCGCGCCCCCCGCAGCGACCGTTGATGACCGCCGAGCTCGCCTGCCCGCTCACCGCGATCCCGGCGCCGGCCCGGCCGGTCGCCGGCGGCAAGGCGGCCGCGCTCGGCGAGCTCGCCGCGGCCGGCCTGCCGGTCCCGTCCGGTTATGTGGTCACCACCGCCGCGTTCCGGCGGGCGCTGGCTGAGATCGATCCGGACCAGGCCATCCCCGCCGCCATGGAACGGCTTTCCGGGGACGACCCGGGCGCGGTCCAGGCGGCCGCCGCCCAGGCGAGGCACCGCATCCTGGCCGCCCCGGTGCCCGCCGCGGTGGCGGATGCGGTCACGAGCTGTTACCGGGCCCTCGGCAGCCCCCCGGTCGCCGTCCGGTCCAGCGCCACCGGTGAGGACAGCGCAGCCGCCAGCTTCGCCGGGCTGGCCGGCACCTACCTGTGGGTGCTGGGCACCGAAGCGGTCACCGAGCATGTCCGCCGGTGCTGGGCCAGCCTGTACAGCGCCGAGTCGGTGAGTTACCGGCGGCACCAGCGGCTGCCGGAAGCCGGGCTGGCCATGGCCGTGGTCGTGCAGGAAATGCTCGAGCCCCGGTGCGCCGGGGTGATGTTCACCCGCAGCCCGGTGACCGGCGACCCGTCGGTGATCGTGGTGGAGGCGAGCTGGGGCCTCGGCTCGGCGCTGGTCAGCGGGGACGTGACGCCCGATGAGTTCGTGGTGAGCAAGGTGACCGGCCAGATCGTGCGGCGGGCCGTGGCCAGCAAGCTGCGCCAGCACCAGCGGGACCCGGCCGGCTCCGGGGTGCTGGTCGCCGGCGTGCCGGCGGAGCGGCGCGACCAGCCGTGCCTGACCGACGGCGAGGTCCTGGCGCTGGCCAGGCTCGGCCGCCGGGTCAGCGACCACTACGGCTGCCCGCAGGACATCGAGTGGGCGGCGGTCGACACCGGCGACGGCCAGGCCGCGCGGCTGGCCGTGCTGCAGAGCCGGCCGGAAACGGTGTGGTCGCGCCGTCAGCCCGCCCCGGCAGGCGAGCCCCGCGCCCGCCCGGTGGACCACGTGCTCGACTGGCTGCGGGGATCACGGTGAGCGCTGGAGCGGACACGAG
>JAIRTY010000623.1 GCA_031254715.1 Nocardiopsaceae bacterium
GGCCCCGTCGCCATCCCAGACCCGCAGCGCGGCCGCCTCGTCCCGCTGCTCACCGGTGTCGAACCGGAACGCGACCTTGAGCACGAACTCGTCACTGTCAGCCGTCCCGGGACCGCCCAGCCTGGTAGCCGGCGCCGTCCACGAGCAGAAACCGCCCGGCTGGAACGGCTGCCCTACCCGCAGCATCCAGTGTTCGGCCAGCCCGGCCACGATGCCTGGCAGGTCCGCCACCCACGACGCCACGGCGGGCTGCCGCCGCTGACGGTCCCGAACATGACGCCGGCCGGGCAGCCCGCCCCGACCTTCTTCCAGGCCTATGGGCAGTGGCTGCAGACCCCGCCGCCGTCGTGGGCCGACCTTGCCTGGCTGCGCGCGCAGTGGGACGGCCCGTTCCTGGTGAAGGGCGTGATGCGGGCCGACGACGCCCGCCAGGCGGCGGACATCGGCGCAACCGCCATTTCGGTGTCCAACCACGGCGGCAACGACCTCGACAGCACCCCGGCCGCGATCCGGGCCCTGCCCGCGGTGGCCGAGGCCGTGGGCGACCAGGTGGAGGTGCTGCTGGACGGCGGGATCCGGCGCGGCAGCGACGTGGTCAAGGCGCTGGCGCTGGGCGCCAGGGCGGTGCTGATCGGCCGCGCCTACCTGTGGGGCCTGGCCGCGAACGGCCCGGCCGGGGTCAGGAACGTGTTCGACGTGCTGCGCACCGGGATCGACTCGGCCCTGCTCGGGCTCGGGCGGGCGTCGGTGAGCGACGTCGGCCCCGACGACGTGCTGGTGCCGCCCGGCTTCAGCCACGGCCTGGGCAAATAGGCGGGCTCGGGCTCGGGCGGGCGTCGGTGAGCGAGGCCGACCCGGACGACGTGCTGGTGCCGCCCGGCTTCAGCCCGCCCTGGACAAGTAAGAGGCGGCCGTGAGCTAACTAAAGTACACTTTACTGAAGTACAGTTTAGGGTATGGTAGCGATGTGCCCGAGAAGCCAGGGCGGATCTTCGACCGCGACCAGGACTGGCAGGGGCTGACTGCTTACATCCGCAACGACCAGCCCGAACCCACCCTGGGCGTTGTCAGCGGACGGCGGCGCCAAGGCAAGACCTACCTGCTGACTGCGCTCACGGAGGTCACTGGCGGGTTCTATTTCGAGGCGGACGAGGCCACCGAGGCCGAGTCGCTGCGCCTGTTCGGGGCCGCACTCGGCAGTTTCAGCGGCTCGCCCGTGCGGTTCACCGCCTGGGACGATGCGCTCGCTTACTTCTTCTCGCTGGCTGACGGCCGGCCGCTGCCGCTCGTCATCGATGAATTCCCGCTGCTGACCAAGGCCAGCCCGGCGCTGCCTTCCATCCTCGCCCGCCAGCTGGATGCCCAATGGTCGGGCCGCGCGCGACCTCACCCGGCCCGGGTACTTCTATGCGGATCCGCCATGTCGGTGATGGGCCGTCTGCTCTCTGGCGAGGCCCCGCTGCGCGGCCGCGCCGGGCTGGAAATGATCATCCGGCCCCTGGGCTACCGCGATGCCGCAGCGTTCTGGGGCGTCACTGACCACCGCCTGGCCCTGCTGCTGCACGCGATCGTCGGCGGGACGCCCGCCTACCGGCGCCAGTTCGTACGCAACGACGCACCCAACGGCCTCGGCGACTTCGACAGCTGGGTGTGCAGGAACGTCCTCAACCCGCAAGTCCCGCTGTTCCGGGAGGCCAGGTATCTGCTGGCGGAAGAGGTAGGGGCACGGGACCCGGGGCTGTACCAGTCGGTGCTCGGCGCGATCGCCAGTGGTAACACCACCAACGGTGCCATCGCGAGCTACATAGGACGCAAATCCGCCGAGATCGCTCACCCGCTCAATGTGCTCGAGGACAGTCATCTCATCGCCAGGCAGCCCGATCTCTTCCGCCGCGGGCGATCCACCTACCGCATCACTGAGCCACTGATCACCTTCTACCAGGCAGTGATGAGGCCGCGGTGGGCAGAGCTCGATCTGGGCGGCGCCGAGCGAGTGTGGCGGGACTCCAGGAACAGGTTCGGGTCCCAGGTCATGGGACCGCACTTTGAGCAGATCTGCCGGGAATGGGTGCTCACTGCCGATGTCTTCGGCGAATCGGCCGGCGAAGTCGGGCCCGTGACGGTCCCCGACCCGGGTCGGAAGTCACAGATCGAGATTGACGTGGCCGTGCTTTCTCCCGCCTGGCCGGGCGAGC
Organism: Nocardiopsaceae bacterium; assembly: GCA_031254715.1. Classification (GTDB taxonomy): domain Bacteria; phylum Actinomycetota; class Actinomycetes; order Streptosporangiales; family Streptosporangiaceae; genus JAIRTY01. The sequence goes on from JAIRTY010000623.1 coordinate 2,196, forward strand.
CCCGGCGGGTGCTCTCGCTAGGCGAGGCGAAGTGGGACAAGGTCATGGGCCGCCGGCAATTGTCCCGGCTGGCCCGCGCCCGCGACCTGCTCGCTGACCGCGGATTCGACACCTCGGCCGCTGTTCTCGCGTGCTACAGCGGCGCGGGCTTTGACCCCGACCTGGTGGCTGCGGCTGCCAGCGAAAACCTGCTCTTGGTGGACGCCCGCCGGCTGTACGGCTGAGGCCGGTGCGGGCCCGGGTACGGTGATGGGCATGGCCGTTGCGGCGCCGGCAGCAGCGCGGCAGGCCGCTGCCGCCGCGCGGCGGGGCCGCCCGCGCGGTACCAGCCGCCGCCAGCTGGAGCTGATCGCGCTGCGGCTGTTCACCGAGCAGGGCTTCGACGAGACCCCGATCGAGCAGATCGCCGCCCAGGCGGGCGTCAGCAGGCGGACCTTCTTCCGCTACTTCGGCTCGAAGGCCGACGTGCTGTGGGGCGAGTTCGACGCCGAGGTCGGGGCCATCCGGGCGGCGCTAGCCGCCGTTCCGCCGGAGGTCGCGATGATGGACGCGATCCGGCAGGCGGTGGTGGCGGCCAACCACTACCAGGCTGAGGACGTGCCGGAACTGCGCACCAGGATGAACCTGATCATTTCGGTGCCGGCTCTGCATGCCAGCGCCACCGTTCATTACGACGCGTGGGAGCGGGCGGTGAGCGACTTCGCGGCGGCGCGGCTGGGCCAGCCGGCGGACTCGCTCTACCCGCTGGCCATCGGCCGGGCCACGCTTGCGGTCTGCCGGGCAGCCTACGACCGGTGGGTGGCGAGGGCCGACGCCGACCTCACCGTCTACCTCGACGCCGCCATCACCGGCCTGGCCGCCGGCTTCCAGCCGCCGGGCACCGGGGCGCCGGCCACCGGGGCGGCCCTCACCGGGGCGCGGGCAAGCCGGACCTGAGGGCGGCCAGCCGGTGCCAGCCGCGCCACGCAACCTGCGGCGCGATCCAGCACAGGAACGCCCAGCGGGTCACGAACGCCAGCGGTATCGAGACCAGGAACGCGGCGCACATGGCCGCCGCCCGCCACTGGCTGCCGGTGATGACCGCGGGCGGGGTGCCCTCCCGCAGCAGGTCATACCGGGCGATCCGGCCGGTCATCTGGAGCAGCGCCAGCCAGGCTATGAGCTGGACGACCGCGTACACCGCTAGCCGGACCCCGTCCCCGCCGCTGCCGGTGAGCACCCGGGTCGCGAACGGCGTGACCACGATCATCAGCAGCCAGATCATGTTGGACGCGCCCACCTGGCCGCCCAGCCTGGCCACGTACCTGAACACGGTGTGGTGAACCCGCCAGTGAGTGCCGACCACCGCGAAGCTGATCAGGAAGGCCAGGTAGGCATCGCCGTGCCCGCGCAGCGAGTGCCAGACATCGGCATTGGTGGCACCGTTCGGGAGCGGCAGGTTCAGCGCCAGCAGCGTGATGGCGATGGCCACCACCGCGTCGGAGAAGAAAATCAGGCGTTCCGCGGCCGCCGCGTCGGCCGCCGGCTGGCCGTCGGGTGCCGAGGCGGTCATAGGACATGCTCCTGATGGGGGTGCGCGCGCAGATTATCAGCTGGCTCAGCCTCGTTGCCGGGACGGCACGGCAACCTGCTGGAGTGCTTCGAGTCCTGAGCGCTGCTGCCCGGGCGGGCAGGGCGGGCAGGGCGGGCAGGGCGGGGACGTGTCTCACCTTGTGCGGGTGATGTGGCTCCGGTGCCGGCCAGATGATGCTGGTCCTGACAGCGGGACCGACGCCGGTGAAGGAGCAATGACCCCAGATCCGCCCGCCACCGGGGACGTACTCGGCCAGCTTGCGGCCATGCGTGTCATCCCGGTCGTGGTGCTCGACGACAGCGCCGCTGCGGCGCCGCTGGCCGGCGCGCTGGCGGGAGCCGGCCTGCGCTGCGCCGAGGTCACGCTGCGGACGCCGGCCGGCGCCGACGCCATCGGCATCATGGCCAGGGAGCAGGATCTTCTCGTCGGGGCCGGCACGGTGCTCGACCCCGGTCAGGCCGAGCACGCCGTCGAGGCCGGCGCCCGGTTCATCGTCTCGCCGGGCCTCGACGAGGAGGTCATCCGCCGTTGCCGGGAGCTGTCGGTGCTGGCACTGCCCGGAGCGGCCACCGCCACCGAGATCCAGCGGGCGCGGCGGGCCGGGCTGCGGGCGGTCAAGTTCTTCCCCGCCGAGACGCTTGGCGGCGTGCGGGCACTCGACGCGGTGTCGGCGCCGTTCCCCGATCTTCGGTTCATTCCGACCGGCGGCATCAGCCCGCCGAACCTGCAGCCCTACCTCGCCCACGGCGCCGTACTGGCGGTGGGCGGCAGCTGGATGGTTCCCCGCCAGCTCATCGCCGGCCAGGACTGGGCGCAGATCAGCCGGCTGGCCAGGGAAGCGGCGCGGCTGGCCGCCGAGAGCGGGCCGCCGCCACGGATCCCGCCGCCGGCGGCCATGGGCGGCCCGGCTGAGCGGGAGCGGCCCGCGCCACGCGAGCGATCGCAGGCCTCGTGATGACCGGCCTGACCATCCGCCCGGCCGCCGGCACCAGGTACGACCTGGTGGCCCTGGGTGAGGTGATGCTCCGGCTGGATCCCGGCGAAGGCCGCATCCGCAATTCCCGGTCGTTCGCCGCCTGGGAGGGAGGGGGCGAGTACAACGTCGCCCGCGGGCTCCGGCGCTGCTTCGGCCAGCGGACCGCCATCGTCACGGCACTTGCCGACAACGACATCGGCTGGCTCATCGAGGACCTCATGCTGGCAGGCGGGGTGGACACGTCGCTGGTGCAGTTCGTGCCGTATGACGGCGTCGGCCGCACCGTCCGCAACGGCCTGAACTTCACCGAACGGGGCTTCGGGGTGCGCGGTGCCCGCGGGATCTCAGACCGCGGCCACACCGCCGCCGGCCAGCTGGCCGCCGGCGCCGTGGACTGGGATCACCTGTTCGGCAGCCTGGGCGCGCGCTGGTTCCACACCGGGGGCATCTACGCCGGGCTGTCCGAGACCACCCCCGACGTGATCGCGGCCGCGATGACCGCCGCCAGGCGGCACGGCACGGTCGTCTCCTACGACCTGAACTACCGGCCCAGCCTGTGGCGGGCCATCGGCGGCGCCCGCCGGGCGCGGGAAGTCAACCAGCGGCTTGCCCAGCAGGTGGACGTCATCCTCGGCAACGAGGAGGACTTCACCGTCTGCCTCGGCCTGGAGGTATCCGGCACCGACGAGGGCCTGCGCACGCTGCCCGCCGAAGAGTTCAAGTCGATGATCGAGCGGGCCGCGGCGGCATATCCGAATTTCCAGGTCATCGCCACCACCCTGCGCGGGGTGAAGACCGCGACGGTCAACGACTGGAGCGCGATCGCGTGGTCGCGTGCCGACGGGTTCGCGGAGTCCGCCCGCCGTTCCGGGATGGAGATTCTCGACCGGGTCGGCGGCGGGGACAGCTTCGCCGCGGGCCTGATCTTCGGGCTGCTCAGCGACCTGGGGCTGGACACGGCGGTCGAATACGGCGCCGCCCACGGCGCGCTCGCCATGACGACCCCCGGCGACGCCTCCACCGCCCGCAGAGAAGAGGTCGAGAACCTCGCCGCCGGCGCCGGCGCCCGCGCTGACCGCTAACCGGTGCGGCACCTACCGAGCCACCGCACCTGCCAGGAATCAGGAGGAAGGCTGATGGGGGAAGCCGAATCACCGCTGCGCAGCCAGCGGCTGCGGGTGGTCAACCACCAGGGAGATGCGCTCCGCCTCGGGATGAACTGGACCGAGGAAGATCTCGCCAAGCCGCAGGTCCTGGTGGACAGCGCCTACGGCATGGGCCACCCGGGGACGTTCCACTTCCGGGAGCTGATCGAGGAGGTCAGCAACGGCGTCTACGAGGCCGGCGGGAAGCCCGGGGTCTTCACCGTCAGCGACATCTGCGACGGTGTCGTCCAGGCCACCGACGGCATGAGCTACTCCCTCATCTCCCGCGACATCATGGCGGCCATGGTCGAGATCCACGCCATCGCGCACCCGCACGACGGCATGGCCCTGATCTCGGGCAATGACAAGTCGGTGCCCGCCCACCTGGTCGCGATCGCCCGCTGCAACCTGCCGGCCATCCACCTGCCCGGCGGGACCCAGCTGAACGCCCCCGGTTCTGTGACGTCAGACCTGATGTGGTCGATGGGAGCCGAGACCGAACGCGGTGAGCTGCCCCGGCAGGATCTCGAGCGTGCCCAGCGCGGCGCCTGCCCGACCTGCGGAGCCTGCCAGTTCATGGGCAGCGCCAGCACCGGTCAGGTCCTGGCGGAGGCGCTCGGCCTGGCCTTGCCCGGCTCGGCCCTCACCCCGGAGCCGCTGACCAAGCTGCTGCGCTACGTCCGCGCCACCGGCAAGCAGATCGTCTCGCTGATCCAGCAGGACATCAGGCCCCGCGCCATCCTGACCAGGGAAGCGTTCGAGAACGCCATTGTCCTGCACGCCGCCGTGGGCGGGTCGACCAACGCGCTGCTCCACCTCCCGGCGATCGCCAGGGAGGCCGGGATCGAGGTCACCGTCGACGACTTCGACCGCATCCACCGGCGGGTCCCGGTGCTGGCCAACGTGAAGACGACCGGCCGGTACCCGGTCGAGTACTTCTGGTATGCGGGCGGCGTCCCGGCCGTCATGCTCGAGCTGCGGGATCTGCTCCACCTGGACTGCCTGACGGTGACCGGCAAGACGCTCGGCGAGAACCTCGAGGAGATCGAGCAGAGCCCGTTCTTCTTCGCCGAGCGGCGCGGTTACCTGCGGAATTTCAAGATCGAGAAAGACGAGATCATCCGTCCCCGCTCCGACCCGTTCGGTACCGACGGCGGGGTGGCCATCCTGTACGGCAACCTCGCGCCGGGCGGTGCCATGATCAAGACCTTCTCGGTGCCGAAGGAGATGCACGTCCATACCGGGCGGGCCCGCGTCTTCGAGTACGAGCCGGACGCGATCCACGCGCTCGTGCGGCGCGAGCTGGACCCGGGCGACGTGATGGTCATCCGGTACGAGGGACCGCGCGCGAACGGCATGCCCGAGATGTATTTCGCTGCCGCTATTCTGTCCGCCGATCCGGTCCTCAACGTGACGACCGCGATCGTCACCGATGGCCGCTATTCGGGCGCCATGCGGGGGCCGTGTATCGGGCATGTGACGCCCGAGGCGATCGACGGCGGCCCCATCGCCCTGGTGGCCGAGAACGACCTCATCGAGATCAACGTGCCGGAGCGGCGCCTCGCCATCGTGGGAACGGAGGGCGAACAGCGCCCGGCCGATCAGATCGAGGCGATACTCGCCGAACGCCGCCGCGACTGGAAGCCGCCGCAGCCGCGCCATGGCAGCGGGATTCTGTCCCTGTACTCGCGGGTCGCCCGCGGCGCCTCGGAAGGAGCATCCATTACCTAGGGAAGAACGCAACCGCCCATCCGGCGAAGGTGATGCGAAATGACGAACCCGGCGCAGCAGACCGTGGTCATAGCCGACTACGACTACGGTGACGTGGATATCGAGCGGGCGATCATCGAAGCCGCCGGCCTCCGGCTGGTCGCCGCCGAATGTAAGACCGAGGACGATGTCATCGAAGCCGCCAGGGACGCGGACGCGGTCATCGCCCAGTACGCGACGGTCGGGGCCAGGGCCATCGGCGCGTTCACCCGCTGCCGGGTCATCGCGCGGTATGGCACCGGCGTGGACATCGTCGACGTCGACGCGGCCACCCGGCACGGCATCCTGGTCACCAACGTCCCGAACGACTGGTGCCAGAACGAGGTCGCCGATCACGCCATGGCCCTGCTGCTCGCCGCGGCCAGGAAGATCTGCAGCTACGACCGCGCGACCCGGGCCGGGACCTGGCAGTGGCAGTCCGGCGAGCCGATCCACCGGATGCAGGGACGCACCCTCGGGCTGCTGTCATTCGGCGCGATCGCGCAGTCCGTCGCGGTCCGGGCGATCGCGTTCGGCATGCGCGTCATCGCCAACGACCCTTACCTGTCAGCCGGTGACATCGCGGCCCACGGCGCCAGCGCGGTGTCGTTCGACGAGCTGCTCGAGCAGGCCGACTACCTGGTGATCCAGGCACCGCTCACGAAGGAGACCCACCACCGCATCAGCGAACCGGAACTGCGGCACATGAAGCCGACATCGATCCTGGTCAACACGGCCCGCGGGCCCATCGTCAATGACGACGCCCTCTACCGGGCGCTCTCGGAGGGCTGGATAGCCGGCGCCGGCCTGGACGACATCGAGGAGGAACCGGCCAAGCAGCGGGACTGGAAACCGGCGAACCCGCTCTTCGGCCTGGACAACGTGGTCATCACGCCACATGCGGCGTACTACTCCGAAGAGGCGATCCGCACGGTCCGCGACTTCGCCGCCCAGGAGGTTGTCCGGGTGCTGACCGGGCAGGCGCCGCACTCGCCGGTGAACGCGGCCCAGCTTGCGGTCATTCAGTCACGCCAGTCCGCCTGAGCGGCGGACGCCATGGCCGAATCTACCGGCCTAGGTAGGTCAGGACGGCGAGGACGCGGCGGTTGTCGTTGCCGGAGGGCTGCAGGCCGAGCTTGACGAAGATGGAGGCAGTGTGCTTGGCGACCGCCCGCTCGGTAATCACTAGCCGCTCGGCGATCGCGGCGTTGGAGCGGCCCTCGGCCATCAGCCCGAGGACCTCGAGTTCACGCTGGCTGAGCGCGCCGAGCGTGCCGTCTTCGGAGTTGCGGGCCAGCAGCCGGGCGATCACTTCTGGGTCCATCGCGGTTCCGCCTCCGGCGACCCGCCGTAGCGCGTCGGTGAACTGGGCGCTGTCGGAGACACGGTCCTTGAGCAGGTAGCCGACCCCGCCGGAGCCGTCGGCGAGTAGTTCCCGGGCATAGAGTTGCTCGACGTACTGGGAGAGAACGAGCACTGGCAGGCCAGGTATCTGGCGCCGGGCCTGGATGGCGGCCCGCAGCCCTTCGTCGGTGAAGGTGGGCGGCAGCCGGACATCCAGGACGGCGGCGTCGGGCGGC
>JAIRTY010000625.1 GCA_031254715.1 Nocardiopsaceae bacterium
CCGCGACCAGCGCGGGCGTGACCAGCGCCACCCCGGTCCTGGCCGTCGGCCCGACCCGCCAGCGGCGCCGGTCCGGCCCGGGCACGCGCCGCGGGCCGGGGGCTGCCGGTCCCCGGCCCCTGGCCCGGCGGCGGCCCGCCGGCCGGGAAGGCGCCGGCCAGCGGGGCCGCGGCCGCACCTGGGGTGCTGCCCTCACTTGACGGAACTCAGGGTGCTCTGGATCCCGGACTGCCCCTGCTGCAGGGCGCCCGTGAGGTTACCGTCGTAGACCGCGGCGGTGAACATCTTGAACCAGGGCGAGCCGGGGGCGTTGAAGACCGCGTTGTAAGCGAGCGTGTACTCCACCGACCCCTTGGCGAGCGCCTTGAGCGCCACCGCGTCGTAGGGGTTCTTGGCGTTGAAAGCCGGTCCCAGGACGTCGGTCCGGACCGGTGTCATGCCCATGGACGGGTACTGGGACTGCTGCTGGGTCTCCAGCACCCACTTGACGAACTCCCAGGCGCCGGAGGGGTTCTTGGCCCCGTTCGGGATCACGAAGTCATCGCCGCCGTCGAAGGTGGCATATGCGCCCCCGTTCACCGCCGGCAGTGGGGCGTCGGCGAACTCGGCCTGCTGCTGCTTCGTGGTGAACGCGGCCGCGAAGCCGTAGTCGCCTGGCAGGATGCCGACCTTCCCGCTCTCGAAGTCCTTGCCCCAGGTCAGGCCGTTCTGGGTGCGGTCGGGGACGGGGACCAGGTGCTGCGCCCACAGCTGCCGGTAGAAGCCCAGGATCTGCTTGAGCGGTGCGTTGCTGGCCACGTTGGCGGTCTGGCTGCCCAGCGCCCCGGTCAGCAGATGCTGGCCGCTGGCCCAGATCGACGGCAACATGGTGAAGCCCAGGCAGCCCTGGCAGTTGCCGGCGAACGAGAATCCGGAGATCCCGTGGCCGAGCGCGCTGATCTTCTTAGCGTCGGCGAGGATCTGGGCGTAGCTGGCCGGGGGCTGATCGGGGTTCAGCCCGGCCCGGCGGAACAGCGTCTTGTTGTACCAGAGCACCGACAGGTCGGCCAGGTACGGGACGCCGTAGAACTGGCCGTTGTCAGTGGCCAGCTTCATGTGACCCGGGCTGAGTGAGGACTTGAAGGGCAGCGCGTTGACGTACTGGCTGAGGTTCATCAGCGCCTGGTGCTTCATGAAGAAGGGGACGTTGATGTCGTTCAGCCCGACCAGGTCCGGCACCGCTCCCGCCCGGATCGCCGTGCCCAGCTCGGTGGTGGCCTCGTTGGGCTGGGTCAGGTGCAGCACCACCTTCAGGTTCTTGTGGGTGGCGTTGAACTTCCGCACCAGCGGCTTGGCCACGGTATCGGTGGCCTCGCGGGCCCAGAAGTGCACCACGCCGGTGGCGTTGACCCCGAATTTCGCAGTGCTGGTGCTGCTGTTGCCGCCGGTACCGGACGAGCCGCAGGCCGCGGTGACGACCGCGACCGCTGCCAGCGCCGTGAACGGCAACCGGGTTCTCCATCTGTTCATGGTCTTCCTCGCTTCTCGGCTGCCCTGGCTGAAGGTCAGCTCGTGGCAGGCGGCGTGACGGCGGCTGATTGGGAGATCACTCCGGGGCTGATCCAGGGCTGATCCGGGGCTGTTATCCGGACGGCCGGAGACCCGCCGCCCGGGCGAGCGCGGGCGGCCGCATGACGGCCATGGCGGCGGGCGCTAACGAGGCGGGCGCTAACGAGGTGGCGGCGGCTGGACGGACGCGTGGTGTCATGGGGCCTGGCCTTCCCAGACGTCCCGGGCCGGGAAGCGGCGCATGGTCGCGCCCCCCGGAGGCCGGGGCACGCGCCGCCGCGTGAGGACAGGCCCGCTGGGCATGTCCTGCTGCCGCCCGCCGGAAGTCACCGGTCGCCCCGGCCGAGGCCGGCGGGCGGAAATGCGGAAATGCGGAAATGCTTTTCCCAAACGATAGGAATGCCGGGCGATTCCCGTCAACCCTGGCGCCGGGGAGATCCGGCCCGCGCCTCTGTGCCCGCGCCTCTGTGCCCGCGCCTCCGTGCCCGAGCCCTCGGCCCCGCCTCCCCCGCGGCCCGCGCCTCTGTGCCCGGGCTTCCGTGCCCGCGCCCCGGCCCCGCCTCCGGCCCGCGCCTCCGGGCCCGGCCGGTTCCCCCCGCACCGGTAGCGGTGAATCCGGACGGAACCCAGCGTCACGGCACCTCGCAGCAGGGCCGGAGCGAGTGCTGCCGTCGCCATCGGTACCGCGGCCTGAGATTATGAGGGCATGGATCCCGCGGGCAACCCTTTGCCTCAGCAGCTCCAGGCCGCCCGCACGGGTGCGCGCCTGCCCGGGGCCGAGCCCGCAGCCGACCCGCGACCCGATACCCGGCGGGTGACGATCCGTGAGGTCGCGGCCCTGGCAGGGGTCTCGATCGGCACCGCCTCGAAGGCACTGAACGGGCAGGGCAGGCTGCGGCCGGAAACCAGGGAACGGGTGACCGCCGCCGCCAGGGAACTGGGTTTCGCCCCGAACGTGCTGGCCCGAG
>JAIRTY010000629.1 GCA_031254715.1 Nocardiopsaceae bacterium
GCTGGGTCATCTCCGCGGTGCGGGCGAAACCACCGATCAGCGCGGCGGCGCCGCAGCGGTGGGCGCGCAGCGCGAGCACCTCCCGCGCATGCGGGTACGGGGCGCGCGGCTCGGCGTGCAGGTCGTCGCCGTCGTCCCAGATCACGGTCAGGCCCAGGTCGCGGACCGGGGCGAACATCGCGCCCCGGGTGCCGGCCGCCACCCGGACGGCGCCGCGGGAGACGGCCAGCCAGCGGAGGTAGCGCTCGGCCGGCCCCAGCCCCGCCGCCAGGCACGCATGCTGCCCGGGGCCGAGCGCCTCAGTCAGCGCGTCGTGCACCCGGCCGAGGTCGCGGGCATCTGGCACCACGATCACCGTGCCGCGGCCGGCGGCCGCGGCCGTCGCCGCCACCACCGCGATCTCGGCCGGCCACCCGGGGCCCGGCAGCGCCGTCCACACCGCGCGCGGCGCCCGCCCGTCCGCCAGCGCCGCCAGGAACGCTTCTCCCGCCGGGTAGCGCGACCACGGGCCGGGCGCGGGCCGGGCGAGGCCGCCGGCCCCGGCGGTGACCGCCATCGGCCGTGCCTCCGCCCCCGCATGCCGCGGCGGGATGGCCAGCCGCAGCACGTCAGCGAGCGTACCGGCGTACCGGTCAGCGACCTCGCGGGCGATCGCCGCGATCTCCGGGCGCAGCACCGGTTCCGGTGACACGACCCGTTCCAGCGGCATGAGCCGTCCGGGATGGTCGCTGGCCGCCGCCCGGTCCAGCAGGTACCCGTCGGTCAGCTGGCCGGCGAAGCGGACCCGGACCCGGCAGCCCGGCACCGCCGCCTCCGACATCCGGGCCGGCACCAGGTAGTCGAACGGGCGGTCCAGGTGGGCGAGGGACACGTCCACCGCCACCCGTGCGACCGGCAGCCGGCCGGCGACCTGGACCGGCGCCCGCTGACCGCGCGCCCGCGCGCCCTGCCCGGAGCTGCCCTGCCCGGAGCCGCCCTGCCTGGTGCTCCCGGCTGCCGTTGCCACGGTCCTGTCCTACCAGAGCCGCCGGACCAGTCAGGCTCCCGAACCGGCCTGCCCGTGCCGCGTTCAGCGGCGGCGCACGGCAGCGCCGCGGGCGGCCGCACCGCCGCTCAGGCGCTGCCGGTCAGGCGCCGGCGGCGGCGCGCAGCCGATCCGCCCGGTCGGTGCGCTCCCAGGAGAAATCAGGCTCTTCCCGGCCGAAATGACCGTAGACAGCGGTCTTGCCGTAGATGGGCCGCAGCAGGTCCAGGTCGCGGACGATCGCGGCCGGCCGCAGGTCGAACACCTCGAGCACGGCGTCCTGGATCCGCTCGGCCGGCACCAGCTCGGTGCCGAAGCAGTCCACGAACAGCCCGACCGGCATGGCCTTGCCGATCGCGTAGGCGACCTGCGCCTCGCACCGGTCGGCCAGCCCGGCAGCCACCACGTTCTTGGCCACCCAGCGCATCGCGTACGAGGCGCTGCGATCGACCTTGGACGGGTCCTTGCCGGAGAACGCCCCGCCACCGTGCCTGGCCATGCCGCCGTACGTGTCAATGATGATCTTGCGGCCGGTCAGGCCGGCGTCGCCCATCGGGCCGCCCACCTCGAACCGCCCGGTCGGGTTGACCAGCAGCCGGTAGCCGGCCGTGTCCAGCGCCAGCTCCGCCAGCACCGGCGTCACCACCAGGTCCCGCACGTCCGGCGCGAGCAGTTCCTTGAGGTCGATGTCGGGGGCGTGCTGCGCTGACACCACCACGGTGTCGAGCCGCACCGGCTGGTCACCGTCGTACTCGACGGTGACCTGGGTCTTGCCGTCCGGGCGCAGGTAGGGCACGTCGCCGCTGCGCCGCACCTGGGCCAGCCGCCGGGCCAGCCGGTGCGCGAGCATGATCGGCAGCGGCATGAGCTCCGGCGTCTCCCGGCACGCGAACCCGAACATGAGGCCCTGGTCGCCCGCGCCCTGGCGGTCCAGTTCGCTGGTGCCCTCGCCCTCCCGGAACTCGTAGGCGTCCGCCACGCCCTGGGCGATGTCCGGCGACTGGGACCCGATCGACACCGAGACCCCGCAGGACGCTCCGTCGAAGCCCTTCAGCGACGAGTCGTAGCCGATCTCGAGGATCTTGTCCCTGATGATGCCGGGGATGTCGACGTACGTCTCGGTCGTCACCTCGCCGGCCACGTGTACCTGGCCGGTGGTGATCAGCGTCTCCACCGCGACGCGGCTGCTGGTGTCGTCCTTGAGGATGCCGTCGAGGAGCGCGTCACTGATCTGGTCCGCCATCTTGTCGGGATGGCCTTCCGTGACGGACTCGGAGGTAAAGAGGCGACGAGCCACGTATCTTTCCTTTTCCTGAACGGATGGGATCCGCCGCAGTGTAGCCGTCAGCCTGGGCGGTCAGCCTGGCTGGGCCGTCAGCCTGGCTGCCACCAGGTCCCACACCACGTCGGCCAGCGCTTCTTTCGGGCCCCGCGGAACCGGCGTCTCGCTGCCGTCGGCGCCCAGCACCACGGCCTCGTTGTCGCCGGTGCCCAGGGCCAGCCCGGGCCCGACCTGGTTGACGACCAGCAGGTCGCACCCCTTGGCGGCAAGCTTGGCACGGCCGTTCGCCAGCACGTTGTCGGTCTCGGCCGCGAATCCCGCGATCACCTGCCCCGGTTCCCTGGCCGCCGCGAGCTCCCGCAGGATGTCGGGATTCTGGGTCAGCCGCACCGGCTCCGGGGCGGCGCCGGTCTTCTTGATCTTCACGTCGCTGCGGGCCTCGGGCCGGAAGTCGGCCACGGCGGCAGCCATGACGACCGCGTCCGCGCCCGCGGCCGCCGCCAGCATCGCCGACCGCAGCTGGCGGGCTGACACCACGTGCGTGGCCTCCGCGCCGGCCGGATCCGCCAGCCCGACGTTGGCGGACACCACCGACACCTTGGCCCCGCGGGCGGCCGCCGCCCGCGCGAGCGCGTAGCCCTGGCGGCCGGAGGACCAGTTCCCGATGAAGCGGACCGGGTCGATCTCCTCCCTGGTCCCGCCCGCCGACACCACCACCCGCCGGCCGGCCAGGTCCGGGCCGCCGCCCGCGGTGCCGCGCGCGAGTGCCGCGACCGCCACCGCATACAGCTCGGCCGGGTCCGGCAGCCGGCCCGGCCCGGAGTCGGCACCGGTCAGCCGGCCACTGGCAGGGTCGATGACCAGGCAGCCGCGGGCCCGGAGGGTGGCCACGTTCGCCCGGGTAGCGGGATGCTCCCACATCTCGGTGTGCATCGCGGGCGCGAACACCACCGGGCAGCGGGCCGTCAGCAGGACCGCTGTCAGCAGGTCATCGGATCGCCCGGCCGCCGCCCTGGCCAGCAGGTCGGCCGTGGCCGGCGCAACCACCACCAGCTCGGCCTCACGGCCGAGCCGCACGTGTGCCACCTCGTGGACGTCGTCCCAGGCGCTGGCCGTGACCGGCTGCCCGGACAGTGCGGCCCAGGTTGCCTCGCCGACGAACCGCAGCGCGCCGGGAGTGGGTACCACCCGGACCTGATGACCGGACTCGGTGAGCAGCCGGAGCAGCTCGCATGCCTTGTAGGCGGCGATGCCGGCGCCGACGCCGAGGACGATACGCGCTGGCATCGGCCGGCCCGCGGTCAGGACTCGTCCGGCTCCGGCGGCGCCTCAGAGGCGGACAGCAGCCGGTCGCGGATCTCGCGCAGCGCAATGGAGAGCGGCTTCTCCTGGACACGGGTCTCAACCAGCGGCCCGACGTACTCCAGCAGGCCCTCGCCGAGCTGAGCGTAGTAGGCGTTGATCTGCCGTGCCCGCTTGGCGGCCATGATGACCAGCCGGTACTTACTGTCAACGACATCAAGCAGGTCGTCGATCGGCGGGTTGGTGATGCCGTCCGCCGCGGAAATCCCTGCCACCGTGTGCCTTCCGTCGTGGAATGCGGGCTATCGCCCCAGCTCAGGACGCTCCAGGCGCCCCAGATGAGGGCAACATCAAGGTTACCAGCTGCCGGCAGACGTCCTCGACGGACGTGTTGACGAGCGTCACGTCGAACTCGCTGCCAGCGGCCATCTCCGCCCGGGCGGCTGCCAGCCTGTGGCTGATCACATCGGACGGCTCGGTCCCGCGCCGGGTGAGCCTGCGCACCAGCTCGTCCCAGGATGGCGGGGCGAGGAAGATGAGCAGCGCCGTGGGGATGGCCAGCCGCACCTGACGGGCGCCCGCGAGGTCGATCTCCAGCAGTGCGGGGACCCCCTCGGCCAGCCTGCTCATGACCGGGGCACGTGGCGTCCCGTACCGGTTCCCCGCGAACTGAGCCCACTCCAGCAGCTCGCCCTGCCCGGCCATGCGGTCGAATTCGGTGTCGGTGACGAAGTGGTACTCGCGGCCGTCGGCCTCGCTGGGCCGCGGCGGCCGGGTCGTCACCGACACCGACAACCAGATGCCGGGGCACGCTCGCCGGAGCTCGGCGATAACCGTGCTCTTACCGACTCCGGAAGGGCCGGATAGGACAGTCAGCCGGGAACTGTCGCGGGCCCCCCGGACAAGCGCGGTACCGCGTGCGCGATGAGCGGACAATTGAGCCGTGCGGCCTTGTCCCCCGCGCCCGCCCTTGGGGTCGCCGGCCTCAGTCAGATATCACCGCCGAACTCGTTCTCTAGTGCCGCGCGCTGATTCGCGCCCAGGCCCCGAACTCGCCGGGATTCAGCGATGCCCAGCCGCTCCATGATCTGCCGCGCGCGCACCTTACCAACACCAGGCATGGCCTCAAGCAGCGCCGAGACCTTCATCTTACCGATCACGTCATCGCTCTGCCCGAGCTTGAGCACGGCCGGAAGGGTCGTGGAACCGCGCTTCAGGTTGTTCTTGACCTCTGCGCGTTCCTTGCGTGCCTTCGCTGCCTTCTCAAGAGCGGCTGCGCGCTGATCGGGAGTGAGGGGAGGAAGAGCCACTCCGGGTCACCTCAGGTTTCCGTATCGAAAAGTTGGTTCGGCAAGGGAAAGTAGCGAGTCCGGCTCTCCGGGGCAACGCGAACCCCCGTTTATCACGTCATAAATTAGCCGATACTACTCATTGTGCCTGACCGAATACTCATCGTAGCCAAATGGGGCGTCTTCTGCGCTGCTGCCGGCCGCCCGCCCGGGAGTACGGTTAAGCCCGGAATTAACCCATTCTGCCCCTTCGTCGCGCGACAACCGCCCCGGGGAGGGACTCTGGCCCCGCGGGGTGCGCGGGCCGCGCGGGCGCGCCGCCCCGCCGGTCAGCGCAAGGGGGCGGTGAGGCGCCTCCGCCGGTTCAGCGCGAGGGGGCAGTGAGGCGCCTCCGCCGGTTCAGCGCGACGGGGCGGTGAGGCGCCGGAGCGGGGCGGCGATCGCGGCGGCCGCGGCGCCCGGGTCCGGCGCGCCGGTGATCGGGCGGCCGATCACCAGCAGGTCGGCGCCGTTGCTCAGCGCCTCCTCCGGGGAGGCCACCCGGGCCTGGTCATGCGCCTGCGACCCGGCAGGCCGGACGCCGGGCGTGATCAGCGTGATGTCCGGGCCGACCTCGGCCCGGACCGCGGCGACCTCCTGCGGCGAGCACACCAGCGCGCCCGCGCCCGCCCCGACCGCCAGCGCCGAGAGCCGTACCACCGCGTCGGTGACGGAGCCACCCATGCCGATGAGCTCCAGGTCAGCCGAGCTGAGTGAGGTCAGGAGGGTGACGGCCGCGATCGTCGTGGCCGGCGCCGCCTCGGTCGCGCACCGGATCAGCTCGGGCCCGCCCGCCGCGTGCACGGTGAGGATCTCCGGGCGGAGCCTGGCCACCGCCCGCGCCGCCCCCGCCACCGTGGCCGGGATGTCGTGCAGTTTCAGGTCGAGAAAGACCTTGACCCCGCTGGCCCCGCGGATCGACGCGACGGCGCCGGGACCGTACCTCAGGTACAGCTCAAGGCCGATCTTCACGGTGCTGACATGCGGCGTGACCAGTCCCGCCCAGCGGGCGGCGGTCTCCAGGTCAGGGGCGTCCAGGGCGACTGCGATCGGCGCCGGGTCACTCACGGCTTCACCTCCCGAGGATCACAGAACGCTACCGGACTTGCCCGGGAGCCTGCGCGGGACCCCGGATCCCGGCCCAGCATGCGCCTGGTGAGCCAGCCCGATCACGTCGGCCAGCCGCTCCACCCCCCGGGCGGCCAGCTCATCGTCGAGCTCGCGCAGGATGCGCATGCACGCGGCCGGGTCGTGGAAGATCGTGGTCCCGACGCTGACCATGGCGGCCCCGGCCAGGATGAGCTCCAGCGCGTCCCGGCCGGTGCGCACGCCGCCCATGCCGATGATCGGGACGTCGGGCAGGGCCTCATGCACCTGCCAGATGCACCGGACCGCGACCGGCCGGATGGCCGGGCCTGACAGCCCGCCGGTGATCCCCGCCAGCACAGGGCGCATGCGCTCGGTGTCGATCGCCATCCCCAGCAGGGTGTTGATCATCGAGAGCCCGTCAGCGCCGCCATCCACGCAGGCACGGGCGATCGAGACGATGTCGGTGACGTCGGGTGACAGCTTGGCGAACACCGGGATGTCGTAGCGGACCCGGCTGCGCACGGCCTCGGTCACCGCGGCTGCGGAGCCGGCGCTGCACGCGAACACCTGGCCCCGGTCGGCAACGTTCGGGCAGGAAATGTTGACCTCGATGGCGGTGACCCCGGCGGCGCCGGACAGCCGGCCGGCCAGGTCCGCGTACTCCTCGACGGTGCTGCCGGCGATGGACACCACGGCCCGCGCCCCCTGCGACAGCAGCCACGGCAGGTCACGCTGCAGGAACGCGTCGATGCCGGGGCCCTGCAGGCCGATCGAGTTGAGCATGCCGCTGTCGGTCTCGGCCATCCGCGGCGTCGGCCGCCCTGCCCGCGGCGCCGCCATCACCGACTTGGTCACGATCGCGCCGATCTTCGCGATGTCGAAGAACTGCGCCAGCTCGCGGCCAGCGCCGGCGCACCCGGACGCGGTGAGGATGGGGTTGGGCAGTTCCACATGCCCCAGCCTGGTCCGCAGGTCAACGGCCATAATGCTCCGTCCCGGCGGCGCCAGCGGGCCCGTCCCGCCGCGCTTCCGCTTCGCGCCCGCCCGTCCCGGCGCTCCCGCCGCTCCCGCCGCGGGCGCCCGTCCCGCCGCGGGCAGCCGTTCCTCCCCGGCCGCCCGCGCCGCCGCGGCCGCCGGTCCCGCCGTGCCCGGCCGCTCCGCTGCGCCCGGCCTCTCCGCTGCGCCCGGCCGCTGCGCTGCGCCCGGCCGCACGGTCGCGGGGACCGGCCCCGTCCCGCCGGGGTGCCCGCTCCCGGGCGCCCGGCCCGTCCTGCTGCGGCGCACCGTCCCGCCGGGCCGTTCCGTCCCGCCCCGCCGGAGCCCGCCCCGGCGCAGCGGCCCGCCCGGGCGCAGCAGCCCGCCCGGCTGCCCCGGTGCCAGAGCCCGGTTCCCGGCGCGGCTGCCAGCCGGGCGCCCCCAGCGCGTCGAACGGGATCGTGCCGACGTCGTCCCACCGGACCCGGTCGCCGCGGAAGACCGGGCCGTCCACGCAGGAACGGGCCATCCGGGTCACCCCGTCCTCCCCCACCACCGGCAGCACGCAGGTCATGCAGACGCCGATCCCGCACGCCATGGTTTCCTCCACCAGCGCCTGCACCGGGATGTCGTAGCGCGCCGCGACCGCTGACACCTCCCGCAGCATCGGCATCGGGCCGCACGCGTAGATGACATCGGTGCGCCCATCGTGGATGACCTGCCTGAGCATGTCCGTGACCATGCCCCGGGCGCCGAGCGAGCCGTCTTCGGTGGTGATGGTCGCGCTCCGGCCGGTGCGGCGGGCGGTGAGCGCGCCGAACACCCGGTCCGCGCTGGCGGCCCCGAGCAGGTAGTCCACCTGGCAGCCGCGCTCCCGCAGCCGCGCGGCCAGCGGGAAAAGCGGGGCGCTGCCATAGCCGCCGCCCACCAGCAGGCAGCTCACCGGGTCCCTGGGCACCGGGAACGGCCGCCCGAGGGGGCCCGCCAGGTCCAGCACGTCCCGGGTGCGGCGGTCGGCCAGCCACTGGGTTCCCCGGCCCACGACCGAGATCACGATCTCCACCGTCCCGCCGTGATCGGGGCGCACGTCGTGGATGGAAAAGGCGCGCTGCAGCAGCATCGCCGTGTCCGGCCCGCCGGTCGCCACCGCCACGAACTGGCCGGGCCGGAACCGGGCGGCGATAGCGGGGGCCACCACGGTCATCGCGTAATAGGCGTCGACCCGGCGGACGGTGAGCACGGTCCCGCGGACCTGGACGTGCGCCGGGGCCGAGCCGCGCTCGCCGGGCCCGGCCGTCATGGCGCCTCCCCCCTGCGCGCCCCCGGCTCCGCCCGCGGCGCTGGCCCGGAGCTGCCCCCTGGCCCCTGGCGGGCTCCCCGGAGGGCGCTGGCGTGCTGCTGCAGCGACCGCACGCCCACCTCGCCCCGGGTGATCGCCTCGATGCCCTGCACCGCCGCGCCCAGCCCCTGCACGGTCGTGATGCAGGGGATGCTACGCCGGACCGCGGCGGTGCGGATCTCATACCCGTCGAGCCGCGGGCCGGACTGCCCTGGGCTGCCGAACGGA
>JAIRTY010000636.1 GCA_031254715.1 Nocardiopsaceae bacterium
CTGGCGCGCGACCTGGCGGCGCTGCTGCCTGGCGGCGCGCTGCTATGGTCGGCGTCCAGCCTGCCCATCCGTGACCTCGACCATCACATGGCCCCGCGGGCCGGGCTGCGGGTGCTGGCTGACCGGGGCACCAGCGGCGTGGACGGGCTGGTGTCGGCGTCGGCGGGGGCGGCCCTCGCCCACCAGGCCGCCGGTGGCGGCCAGGCGGTGGCGCTGCTCGGCGACCTGGCGTTCCTGCACGACCTGCCCGGCCTGGTGGTCGGCCCGCAGGAGTCCCGGCCCGACCTGGCCATCCTGGTGGTCAACAACCAGGGCGGCGGGATCTTCTCGCTGCTGGAGCAGGCGGCCCTGCCCGGGCCGTTCGAGCGGGTGTTCGGCACCCCGCACGAGATCGACCTGAGCCGGGTCGCGGCCGCCGCCGGGCTGCCCTACCAGCGGCTGGAGCGGGCCGGGGACCTGGCCCGGCTGCTGGCCGGCCCGCCCGGCCGGGGGCCGCAGGTCATCGAGGCGCTGACCGCCCGGCCAGCAGGCGCCCGGCTGCGCCAGCGCCTGCGGGAGGCCGCTGTCGCCGCGGCTGCCAAGGCCGTGGCCGGGGCGGGCCTGCTGCCCTAGGAGATCCGGACCCGCGGGTCGAGCAGCGCGTAGACGAGGTCCACGATCAGGTTGGCGACCACCACGAACAGCGCCGCGGCGATCGTGAACCCGATGATCACCGGCAGGTTGTCCTGGTAGATGGCCTGCACCGAGGCCTGGCCGATGCCGCCGAGCCCGAACACCGACTCCACCACCACCACGCCGCCGAGCAGCTGGCCCACGTCCACGCCGAGCTGGGACACGACCGGGGTGAGCGCGGCCCTGACCCCGTGCCGGTAGATCACCCGCCGCTCCGACAGGCCCTTGGAACGGGCCGTCCGGATGTAGTCCTCGCCCAGCGAGTCGAGCAGCTGGCCGCGGGTCAGCCGGGTGTAGATAGCCGCCTGCACCGCCGCCAGCGTGATCCACGGCAGCAGCATGTGTCCCAGCCAGGGGCCCACGCCGCCCGACAGCCCGGCGTAGCCGTTCGCGATCCAGGTGAACCCGTTCTGGTTCAGCGGCAGGAACACGATCAGCAGCAGCAGCTCGCCGACCACGAACGTGGGCAGGGAGAGGCCGATCAGCACCCCGACCGTGGAGAACCGGTCGAACAGGCTGCGGGCCTTGGTGGCGCTGAGGATGCCCACGCTGAGCCCGGCGACCAGCCACAGGATCACGCCGCCCACCACCAGCGAGGCGGTGGGCGGCAGGTCCTGCATCAGGATCGAGTTGACCGTCTGCCCGGTGTAGAAGGAGAAGCCAAGGTTCCCGTGCACCAGGTGGTCGAGGAAGTGCCAGTACTGCACCAGGATCGGCTGGTTGAGGCCGAGCCTGCTGATGACCTCGTTGATGATCTGCGGCGTCGCCGCCCGGCCCGCCAGCTGGTGGGCGACGACCTGCACCGGCCGCGCGAAGAACAGGAAGAACGCGCCGGTGGCGACCAGCCACAGCACCACGATCCCGGTCAGGATGCGGCGGATGAAGAACCGGACCATGTCCATGTCAGGCACCCCCGCCCGGGAGCCCCCCCGGCGACGTGCCCGCCAGCTCGCCCTCGGCCAGCGGCGTGCCTTGCTCGCGGCGCCTGCGCTTGCGCCTGGCCGCGAAGATCCGCTCGGTGCGCGGGTCCATCGCGTCCCTGATGCCGTCGCCGAGCAGGTTGAAGGCGAGCGTGGTAATCAGCAGGGCGAGGGCCGGGAACACCACGTACCACCAGGCCTGCTGGTAGAAGTTCTGCGCGTCGGCCAGGATGTTGCCCCAGCTCGCGGTGGGCTGCTGGATGCCGAGCCCGAGGTAGGACAGCGTGGCCTCGAAGATGACCGCGGTCGGGATGTACAGCGTGGCGAGCACCAGCACCGGCGCCAGCAGGTTGGGCAGGATGTCGATGAACATGATCCGGAACGGACCTGCTCCGAGCGACCTCGCTGCCTCGACGTACTCCTTTTCCTTGATGGACAGGGTCTGGCCGCGGACGATCCGGGAGATGCCCGCCCAGGAGAAGAACGAGATCACCGCGATGATCACGGTCAGGCTGGGGCCGAGCACGACCGCCAGTGCCAGCGCCAGCACCACGTACGGGAAGGCGAGCACCGCGTCGATGAACCGGGCGAGCACCGCGTCCACCGCCCCGCCGAAGTAGCCGGCGATCAGCCCGACCGAGACGCCGGCGACGGTGGCGATGGCGGTGGTGATGACGCCGACGAACAGCGATATCCGCGCCCCGTAGACGATCCGGACCAGCAGGTCACGGCCCACGCCATCGGTACCGAGCAGGAAGCCGTGGGTGGCCGGGCCCACCGGCGTGCCGGCCCCGCTCAGCCCGTTGTCCGGGTAGGTGGCGTCGACCGGGTGCCCGGCCAGCGCCGCGAACGCGGGCGCCGCGATCGCGATCACGACCATGATCAGGATGACGACCAGGGAAATGACCGCCACCCGGTCCTGCCGCAGCCGCCGCCAGGTCAGCTGCCACTGGCTGCGGCCCTCGATTGCCTGCTCGGGCGCGGCCTCGGCGGTCTGGGCCTCGAATTCGAGCTCGGTGACGCTCATGGCGTCTCCCTCCTGCCGGCCGCGGCGAGCTGTTCGCCGGCCTCGACCGGGAAGTGACAGGCGGTCACGTGATCGGACGGATCGCCTGGCTTGGACTCCAGCACCGGCTCCTGCTCTCCGCAGATCGCCTGCGCCTTCGGGCAGCGGGGGTGGAACCGGCAGCCGCGTGGCGGGTCGATCGGGGACGGCACGTCACCGGTGAGGATGATCCGCTGACGGCTGGCGGCGGCATCCGGGTCAGCGGCGGGCGCCGCCGACAGCAGCGCGGTTGAGTAGGGGTGACGGGGAGAGGTGTACAGCGGATCCCGCGGGCCCGCCTCCGCGATCCGGCCCAGGTACATGACCGCGACCGCGTCGCTGACGTGCCGCACGACCTCCAGGTCGTGCGCGATGAACAGGTAGCTGAGACCGAACTCGTCCTGCAAGTCGGCCAGCAGGTTGAGGACCTGAGCCTGGATCGACACGTCCAGCGCCGAGACCGGCTCGTCACAGATGATCAGCTTGGGCCGCAGTGCCAGCGCCCTGGCCACCCCGATCCGCTGCCGCTGCCCGCCGGAGAACTCGGCCGGGAACCGGTTGTAGTGCTCGGGGTTGAGGCCGACCCGCTCCATCAGTTCCTGCACCCGGCGCTTGCGCTCCTGGCCGGTCGCCGTCTTGTGGATGGCGAACGGGTCGCCGATGATCGACCCGACCCGGCGGCGGGGGTTCAGCGAGCCGTACGGGTCCTGGAAGATCATCTGGATCTCGCGCCGGACCGGCCGCATCACCCGCCGCGGCAGGTTGGTGATGTCGCGGCCGTCGAAGGTCACCGTGCCCGAGGTGATCGGGATCAGCCCGGCGACGCAGCGGGCCAGGGTGGACTTGCCGGAGCCGGTCTCGCCGACCAGGCCGAGCGTCTTGCCGCGCGGGATGGACAGCGTGACGTCGTCCACCGCCTGGACCTGGCCCACGGTGTGACGGATGAAGCCGCCGCCGGTCACCGGGAAATACTTGACCAGGTTCTCCACCCGGACCAGCATGTCGCCGTCGCCATCGGCCGAGGGGTTGCTCATCAGATCACGCTCCCCTCGGACTCGGGGGCCGCCGCGATCGCCTCGGCGACCTCGGCCGCCGCATCCGAGCGGCCTTCCCGCACCGTCTCCTTGCGCAGTTCCTCGGCCCGGTCAGACAGCCCGGCGGCCTCGACCGGCAGCCAGCAGGCCGAGGAGTGGAAGGCGTCCTCCCCGACCACCCGCAGCGACGGCTCCTCGGACAGGCACCGGTCCATCACGTACGCGCACCGGGGATGGAACTTGCAGCCCGCCGGCAGGTTGATCAGGCTGGGCGGCTGGCCGGCGATCGGCCGCAGCCGCTCCGATGCCGCCGTGCTGCTGGGGATGGATTCGAGCAGGCCCTTGGTGTAGGGGTGGTGCGGAGAGTAGAAGATGTCGCGCTTGGTGGCCTTCTCTGCGGCCCGCCCGGCGTACATGACCATGACGTCGTCGGCGATGTCAGCCACCACGCCCAGGTCGTGGGTGATGAGGATGAGCGCGGTGTTGAAATCCTGCTGCAGGCGCAGCAGCAGGTCCAGGATCTGCGCCTGGACCGTGGCGTCGAGCGCGGTGGTCGGCTCGTCGGCGATGATCATCTTCGGCTCCAGCGACAGCGCCATCGCGATCATGGCGCGCTGCCGCATCCCGCCGGAGAACTGGTGCGGATAGTCGTTCACCCGCAGCTCGGGGCGGGGGATGCCGACCCTGCCGAGCAGTTCCACGGCCCGCTCGTGAGCCTGGGCCTTGCTCACGGAGCTGTCATGGGCACGGATCATCTCCGCGATCTGCCAGCCCACCCGGTACAGCGGGTGCAGGCTGGTCAGCGGGTCCTGGAAGATGACCGATATCTGCGCGCCACGGATCCGGCGCATCTTGTCCTCGGGCAGGCCCAGCAGGTTGACGCCGTCGAACACGGCGCTGCCTGAGATCTGGCCGCCCGGGGTCAGCCCGAGCAGGGTCTGGGTCAGGACGGTCTTGCCGCTCCCAGACTCACCGACTATTCCCAGGGTCCGGCCGGCGTCGACGGTGAACGACACCCCCCGGACTGCTTGGACCAGACCGTCAGCGGTGGGGAAGCTGACCGCCAGGTCCTTGACTTCGAGCAGGGTCACTGCGTCCCTCCGGCTAGCCGCCGTCATCATGCCAGGTCAGGGCAGAGGTGTGCATGATGGGGCAAGCGTTACATGAAATCCCGGCTACCGCCATGTTAGGGGCCCGGCTGGACGTGCCTTGCGGCACGTCCAGCCGGGCCTCCTATCTCAGACGGCGATCGGTTCCCTGGCCTGGACCTACTTGGAGAGCCAGACGTTGGTGGGATCCGCGTCGCCGATGTTCGGCGCGAACACCGCGCTGGTGGACCCCGCCTCGTGCACGCGCTTGCTGGCGTACAGCGGGAAGTTCTGGTCCACCAGCGGCACGATCGCAGCATCCTTCATGATCTGCTGGTCGGCCTGGTGCCAGAACGTCCCGGCCGCCGACAGCGAGGTCGCCGACTCGGCCTTGTTGATCAGCGAGTTCACCGTGGCGTTGTTGTAGCAGCCGTAGTTGACCGTGTTCACCACGCAGTTCGGGCCCTGGAACAGCGCCTGGATGACGGTCCGGCCGTTGTTGCCGAACCAGTCGGGGATCCAGCCCGGCTGGCCCAGGTCCCATGCGCCGGACTTGCTGCTGGCCGGCCCGTTACCCAGGTCGGTGAAGAAGCTGGAGCCGGGCTCTGGCTTGCCCTTCAGGTTGACGCCGCACTTCTTCAGGCTGGCCTGGATGGCGGTGAACTCGTCGGTGTTCACGCTGTCGTTCGGGTACATGTACGTCAGCGTGACCCCGTGCGGGTACCCGGCCGAGGACAGCAGCGACTTGCACTTGGCCGTGTTCCCGGTGTTGTTGTTGTTGGCGTACATGACGGAGTTCACGAAGCCGGTGTTGCCGGGCGGGATCACGGTGTTGAGGGGCTTGGCCACCTCGGTCCCGCCGTACACCTTGGCCGCCGCGATCTTGTCCACGCCGTACTCGATCGCCTGCCGCACCCCCAGCTTCTTCATCGCCCCGCCAGCGTCCGGGCTGTGCAGGTTCAGCGTGATGTAGGGGAACGTGGTGGACCAGCCCCAGACGTGGAAGTTGGGGGCGTGCTGGGACAGCAGGCTGGGGATGGACGGCGGGTTGATCGGCGTGTCCATCGGCAGGTCCTGCGTCCCGGCCTGCATGTCAGCCAGCTGGGTGGCTGCCGAGCTGACGCCCTCGGTCACCACGATGCTGTTCACGTACGCCTTCCGCATCGGGTCGGTGGCGGCCTTCCAGGCCGGGTTCCGATCCAGCGTGATCGACTTGTTCGGGACGTACGAGGTGATCTTGTACGGGCCGTCCGACAGCGTGTTCTTGTCCAGCTGCAGGCTGTTGGGCACGTACTTGTCGTACTCAACCGGGCGGGCCGAGGCGAACGGCATCGCCATCATGTACAGGAAGTCGCTGGCCGGCTGCGCCAGCGTGATCTTCAGCGTCGACGGGTCCGGCGCCGACAGCCCCGAGATGTTGTGGCTGTTCTGGAAGTTCGCGATGTTCGACGCGGTCGGCTTGTGCGACTTGCTGGCGAAGTACTTCGTCTCGGCCTGGTCGTAGGTCTTCAGCCCGGCGATCGTGCTCTCGTAGTAGCCGGGGTTGCCGACCGGGCTGACCGGGTTGGCGAACGTCTTGAACTCGCGGATGAAGTCGGCCGCGGTGACCTGCCGGGCCGGGCTCGAGTCCCACATCACGCCCTTCTTGATGTGGAACGTGTAGGTCTTGCCGCCGTTGGTGATGCCGCCGTTAGACGTGGACGGGACCTCGGTCGCCATGTCAGCGGCGGGTGTGGTGGTCTTCTTCCAGCCCGCGCCGCTGGTCCCGGTGTACGCCACGGTCGGGTACTGCAGCAGCTGCCGGGTGTAGGCGTGCTCCAGCATGTAGTCCGCGGTGTAGTAGGCGGGAACGGTATCGATGTGGTCCGGGCCACTGGCGGCGACGATGTGCAGCGTCCCGCCGCGCACCGGCTTACCCGATGACGACGTCGAAGAGGTTGAGCTCCCACCGCACGCCGCGAGGCCGAGAGCGGCGGCGGTAGCCACCACTGCGACCGTGGCGGAACGCCTGGGTAGAGATCTCATGAGCATGCTCCTTCTGGCCTGCGGGTTGCAGGCGTCCTAGTGATCACCCTTCGTGACTACAACCTGGGCGCGGGAACTGTCCACTTGCGGGAGGAAGCTCTCGAAAGGGGTTACGCAACCGCAACCATGCTGTGACAATGCCCGGTTGCCCCGAAAGTCTTGCGGTTGGCCCTCTGGACCGCGGGATGCCCTGCCGACACTGGGTCTTTGCAGTTTCATTACCCTGGGTCACAATTGACCGGTGCGCAGGGCGTCCGGGCACGAGGAACCGCCGGGCCAGCAGCATCGTCGCGCCTCAGCCCTCGATCGCGTACTGCATCGGCCGGAACTTCGGCTGCTGGTCCTCGGTGAGCTCGGACCGGGGGTCGGAGCCGGCCACGATGCCGGACCCGGCGAACAGCCGCGCGCGGGGGCCGTCCAGCTCGGCGCACCGCAGCGCGATGCCCCATTCCCCGTTCCCGCGCGAATCCAGCCAGCCGACCGGGCCGGCGTACCGCCCGCGGTCCATCCCCTCCAGCTCGCGGATGAGCTCCAGCGCGGCGTCGGCAGGGGTCCCGCACACCGCCGCGGTCGGGTGCAGCTCCGCGGCCAGCGCCAGCGCGGACGCGTCGGCGGCCAGCCGCCCGGTCACCGCGGTCGCCAGGTGCTGCAGGTTCGCCAGCCGCAGCAGGGAGGGCGCGGCCGCCACTTCGAGCCGGTCGCAATGACGGGCGAGGACGTCGCGCACCGAGTCCACCACGTAGGCGTGCTCCTCGGCGTCCTTGGCCGATGCCAGCAGCCCGTCGCCGTAGGCCCGGTCCTCGGCCAGGGTGCTGCCCCTGGGCACGGTCCCGGCCAGCACCAGCGAGCTGACGTTCTGCTCCTCCCGCCGGATCAGCAGTTCCGGGGTCGCTCCCACCAGCCCGGCGCAGGAGAACGTGTAGCAGTCCGGGTACCGGCTCGCCAGCCTGCTCAGCAGCACCCGCACGTCGAACGGGTCGGCTGCGGTCGCGAACAGGTCCCTGGCCAGCACCACCTTGCGAAGCGATCCGGCCCGGATCCTGACCACGGCCGCCGCCACCGCCTGCTGCCACTCGAGCGCGGTGAGGGTCCCGTCATGCCAGCGCACGGGGCCCGTGACCGGCTGGACCGGGACCGGCCCGGCCGGCGGGCCGGGCTCCTCGCCGATCGTGGTCAGCCACGCCTGGCCGTCCCGGCGACCGGCGACCGCCCGCGGGATCACCACCACGGAGCCCTCAGAGACAGGGTCGAAGGTGAAGCTGCCGAACGCCACCGGGCCGCACCCCGGCAGCCCTACCTGGTCCTCGATATCGGCGGCCTCGAAAACGGCGCGCAGCCATTTCTCCCCGGCCGCGAACCGGTCCACCCCGGCCGGCAGCACAACCCGGGCCGCCTCGCCCCAGCCGACAAGCCCTTCACCACGGTGCAGCCAGGCCAGGGCCGCGGGCTCGGCCAGCAGCGGCAGCAGCTCCCCCGGATCCGGGACCGGCACCGTCCGGACGGCCAGGCCGCCCGGCACCGTCCGGCCGCGGGAAGCATGGGTCTGGTCGGCTGCCACGGGACCCAACTCTACGGGCCGCCCGCCGCCACTTCGGTTGCGCCCCCGCGCGGCTAGATCGTCACAGCAGGGACAGCTGAACGGGCTCCGCGGGGGCGGGGCCGGCCGCCCCGGCGCCTGCCCGCGCTGGCCGGTGCCCGCGGTGCTGGCTGCCCCGCCCCACCCGGTACCGCTGGGCCAGTTCCCGTACCTGGGCGGCGATCTGCTGCTGGTAGTCCCGCGGCGCATAGGCGCCCCGCCCGTACAGCGCCCGGTACCGGGGCACCAGCCGCGGGTGATGCTCGCGCAGCCAGGCCAGGAACCACTCCCGGGCGCCCGGGCGCAGGTGCAGCACGATCGGCGTGACCGAGCTGGCGCCCGCCTCGGCGGCCAGCCGCACGGTCCGGGCGAGCTGGGCGGGGGAGTCGGACAGGAACGGGACGACCGGCCCCATCAGCACCGAGCACGGCATCTCGCGCCCGGCCAGCTCGGCGCACACCGCCAGCCGCCGCAGCGGGCTCGGGGTGCCCGGCTCGATGGCCCGCCACAGGTCCTCGTCCGCGCAGCCCACCGACACCGCCAGCCCGACCTCGGTGATCTCGGACGCCTCGGCGAGCAGATCGGCGTCCCGCAGGATGAGCGTGCCCTTGGTCAGGATCGAGAACGGGTTGGCGGCATCCCGCAGCGCCGCCAGGATGCCAGGCATCAGCCGGTACCGGCCTTCGGCCCGCTGGTAGCAGTCCACGTTGGTGCCCATGGCGATGTGCTCGCCCTGCCACTTGGCGGCGGCCAGTTCCTTGCGCACCAGCTGCGGCGCGTTCACCTTCACCACGATCTTCGAGTCGAAGTCGTGCCCCGCGTCCAGGTCCAGGTAAGTATGCGTATTCCGGGCAAAACAGTTGTGGCTGACCACGCCATTGGCGATGAAGTCGCCGGTCCCGGTGGTGATGTCGTACATGGGCATCTCCACCTCGAGCGGCTCGATCCGGGTCACCCGCAAGTCAGCATCGCTCTTGATGGCCGTGCCCTCGATCGACCTTTTCCTGGTGATCGCCGGGTCGGTGGAGTGGAAGAACCGGAGGTGTTCCCGTAGACCCCCGCGGAGCCGGATCACGGTGAGGCCGTTCGCCCGTAGCGTGGGCTCGGCCGCCACGTCGAACCCCAGCGACCCGAGGCACTTATCGGTCCAGCGGATGATGTCCGGGTCGGTGTTGCTGATCCGCAGGATGCCCCGGCTGTAGCTGCCCTCGGCATCAAAGATTCCGGCCAGGAAACCAAGCTGCCAGTCCGGGCTGGGCGAATCGGGCCAGCGGATGAGCCATTGGATCATGCGTACGCGGTCGCGGCCAGAGGCGCGGATCGCCAGGATCCGTTTCCGGGTCGCAGTTGCCTCGCTGAACGTGTAGTCCACGGTGCCGATGCCGATCCTGGCCAGGTAGTCCTTCACCCGTGCCAGGGCTTCCGGGTCAACGAGCGCCAGCCGGAACTGATTGATTTCTCTCCCGGGGAAATGACCGCTCCGGATGTGGGCGTCGCCGCGGATCATGCCGCAGAGGTAGCCGCGGCGGTAGTCGGCGGTGTGCTTGGGCTGGTGGGCGAAACCGGCGGTGCCCATGAGTTCGTTGTTCGTTGTCAGGTGAGGGCGCTGGAGCGGGCCGCCGCACTCTGTCCCCGTGACATACTTCCAGCCCCGGTCGGACAGGAACCGGTGGTCGCCGCTGGCGACCAGGTGGGTGCCGTCCGCCAGCGTGACCAGGTACGCAGGCTTGAGGGTCTGCCAGTGCGCGAGCACCGGGGTCCGAACGTAGCGGCGGTAGGAGCCGTGCCGGAGCGTGCCGTACACGACGTTGCCCGGTCGCAACTCGGCCAGCGGCTTGATCCGCCCGTCGCCCATCAGGATGGGCGTCTCGCCTGCCTGGCAATACCGGCACGCATGGGAGCAGCCCCTATACGGGTTGATGGTCCAGCGGAAGGGGACCTTGGCGGCGTCGGGGACCCGGTTG
>JAIRTY010000648.1 GCA_031254715.1 Nocardiopsaceae bacterium
GCCAGGTCAGTTTCGGGCCGCCGCGCGGCGGCCGGGCCGACCACAGCGGTCCCCCGCCCGGAAGCGAACCCCCGCCCGGAAGCGAACCGGCGCCCGGCGGCGTCCCGGCGCGGGCCCGGGAGCTGCTGGCGGCCGCGATCGGCCAGCTGACCGGGTACTTCGCCGGCCAGCGGCGTGCCTTTGACCTGCCAGTGGACTGGTCAGGTACGACCGGCACCCAGCAGCAGGTGCTGTCGGCCCTGCAGGCGGGCGCCTGCTATGGGCAGACGCTCACCTACGGTGAGCTCGCCCGGCTGGCCGGGCTGCCGGACGGCGAGGACGCCGGTTCGCCTGGCCAGTACGTCCCGCCCGCCCGGGTCGTCGGCCAGGTGATGGGTTCCAACCCGTGCCCGGTCATCGTCCCGTGCCACCGGGTGGTGGCCGGCGACGGCCTGGGCGGCTACAGCGGCGGAGCCGGGGTCGAGATCAAGCGCTGGCTGCTGATCTTCGAGAGAGCGCTGCCGCCGACCCTGGACTGGGATCCGGGCGGGGCCGGCCTGCCGGTAGCACGCTAGGGCGGGTCTCAGCGGGACCGCGCCCTTGGCCATGTCCCGGCGGCCGCCTGACCGCCCGCCGGTCCGCTCCCGCTGCCGCTCTCACGCAGCTGCCCGCGGGCCGTGTCCCGCCCTAGTCCCCGAGGTCGTGCTGCTCGGCCGATGCCAGCGTGCCACGGCTGATGTGCAGCACCCAGAACGCGCCGTGGGCAAGCGGCGGCCCGGCCGGCGTCTCGCTGCCGAGCTGCGCGCAGGCCCAGCCCAGCAGCAGCGGCAGGTTCTCGCGGTGAGCGCAGATCAGGGCGGGCCGGCCGGCGGCGATGACCTGCTCGAGGCACCGCCGGGCGGCCGTGGCGGCCCCGGGGGCGATGGGCGCCTCGCTGCCCCCGGGCGCCTCGCTGCCCCCGGGCGGAGCACTGCCCCCGGGCGGAGCACTGCCTGCGGGCGGAGCACTGCCTGCGGGCGGAGCGGGGGCGGCCGGTTCTTGCGGCCCGATCGCGAACGACGGCTCCAGCCGGATCGGGGTGGCGGTCCGCGCCGCATAGGACTGGACGGTGGCCACGCACCGCTGCGCCGGGGAGCTGATCACGTCCGCCGCCGGGAAGCATCCCAGCACCTCTGCCAGCGCCTCGGCCTGGGCGACCCCGGGCGCAGCCAGCGGCCGGGGCTGGTCATCAGCGTGCCCGGCGGCCCGCCAGGCCCGCTTGTCCTCCGCCCGCGCATGCCGGAGCAGGATCAGCGGGACGGTGACGGCGGGGCCGGCGGCGAACTCGTCCAGCAGTGACACGTCGCGCGGATAGCTCAGCCTGCCCCGGGCGGCGGCCAGGGCCAGCCTCGCCAGCTGGTCGGTCTCTGCGCCCGGCGCGAACGGCGGCTGCGGCCCGGGCGCGGCGCTGGCCGCCCAGTAGTCCACCCGCTTGGGCCGGCCGCTGACCTCGTAGTGGCTGGCTGGCAGCCGCCGTCCCAGCAGGATCCTGATCCCGGTTTCCTCGGCCACCTCCCGGACCGCGGTCAGCAGCACGTGCTCGCCGGCGTCGCGCTTGCCCTTGGGGAAGCTCCAGTCGTCGTACCGGGGGCGGTGCACCAGCGCCACCTCCGGCCCCGCGGACTCCCCCGGCCCGGCCCGCCAGACGACGGCACCCGCCGCCCTGACCTCGTCCGGGCTGCTCCCCCCAGTCATGAACCCGGGCCGTCGGCCTCAGCTATCCAGGGCCCGGCCGCGCAGCCGCTCGATGAGCGAGCGCTGCAGGTCGCGGAGGGCCTCGCCGTCGGGTGTGTGGTGATGGCGGATCCAGGAGCCGTCGCCGGACAGCCACCACGACGAGGTGGAGTCGTCCATGGCCAGGTCGATCAGGGACAGCAGCTCGGCCTTGTGCGCCGGGTCGGTCACCAGCACCAGCGCCTCGACCCGCCGGTCCAGGTTGCGGTGCATGAGGTCGGCGCTGCCGATCCAGACCTCGCTGTCCGGGTCGTCGTCGTCGCCGAACGCGTAGATCCGGGAGTGCTCAAGGAACCGGCCGAGCACGCTGCGCACCCGGATGTGCTCCGACAGCCCGGGAACGCCGGGCCGGAGCGAGCAGATCCCGCGTACCCACAGGTCGACCGGCACTCCCGCGGCCGAGGCCCGGTACAGCGCGTCAATGATCTCCTCGTCGATGATCGCGTTGCACTTGAGCCTGATCCGGGCCGGCTTCCCCTCCCGCTGCCGGGCGATCTGCCCCTCGATCCGCTCCAGCAGCCCTGGCCGCAGGCCGCCCGGGGCGACCAGGAACCGCCGGTAGGCGATCTTGCGGCTGTACCCGGTCAGGTGGTTGAACAGGTCCGTGACGTCCTCGCCGACCGTCGGGTCGGCCGTGAGCAGGCCGAAGTCCTCATACAGCCGGGCCGTGGTCGGGTGGTAGTTGCCGGTGCCGATATGGCAGTACCGGCGCAACGTGCCGTCCGGCTCCTGCCGCACCACCAGCGCGAGCTTGCAGTGGGTCTTGAGGCCGACGATCCCGTACACCACGTGGCAGCCGGATTCCTCCAGCTTGCGTGCCCACAGGATGTTGGCCCGCTCGTCGAACCTGGCCTTCAGCTCCACCACCACCACGACCTGTTTGCCGGCCTCGGCGGCGTCGATGAGCGCGTCCACGATCGGAGAGGTGTCGCTGGTCCGGTATAGGGTCTGCTTGATGGCGAGCACCTGCGGGTCGGCCGCGGCCTCCACGATCAGCCGTTCCACCGAGGTCGTGAACGAGTCGTACGGGTGGTGGACGAGCACGTCCCCCTTGGACAGGGTGGTGAGCACGTCCGTGTCCTGCGGCAGGGCGGATTCTGACGGGACGAACGCCGGGTACTTGAGCTGCCGCAGGTCCAGGTCTGCGATCACGTCCAGGCCGGACAGGTCCAGCGGCCCGGGCAGGTGGTAGACGGCGCGCGTGTCGATCCCCAGCTCGGTGACCAGCTTGTCCAGCACGTCGGCGGACATGGAGTCCTCCACCTCGAGCCGGACCGCGGGCTCGAACCGCCGCCGCTGCAGCTCCCGTTCCAGCGACTGCATGAGGTTCTCGGTGACATCCTCGTCCACCTCCAGGTCGCCGTTGCGGGTGACCCGGAACGCGTAATGCTCCAGCACCTCCAGGCCGGCGAACAGCTGGTCCAGGTGGGCGGCGATCACGTCCTCCAGCGGCACGAACCGGTAGGGCGCGACGGTGATGAACCTGGGCAGCAGCGGCGGGACCTTGACCCGGGCGAACATGGCGGACCCGGTCCGCGGGTCGGCGACCATGACCGCCAGGCTGAGCGACAGCCCGGAGATGTAAGGGAACGGGTGCGCCGGGTCCACCACCAGCGGCGTGAGCACCGGGTAGATCCGCTCCCGGAACAGCCGCTGCAGCCCGGCCTGCTCGCTGGCTGACAGCTCCTTCCAGCGCAGGATCTCGATCCCGTGCCCGGCCAGCGCTGGCGCCAAGGAGTCGGCGAAGCAGGCGGCATGCCGGGCGCTCAGCTCGCGGGCGGTGCCCAGGGTGCGGGCGAGCACCTGGTCGGGCGGCTCCCCTGTGACCCCTTCCACCGGCAGCCCGGTGGCCATCCGGCGCATCCGGCCGGCCACCCGGACCATGAAGAACTCGTCCAGGTTGCTGGCGAAGATGGACAGGAACCGCACCCGTTCCAGCAGCGGCAGGCTCTCGTCCTCGGCCAGCTCAAGTACCCGCTGGTTGAACCGGAGCCAGCTCTCCTCCCGGTTGAAGTACCTGTCCGGGGGCAGCTCAGTTGCTGCCGACGGCTGCCGGGCCGATGCGCTGCGGTCCGCCACGCGCGCCTCATCCTTCCTGCCGTGCTGGCGGGTATCCGCCCCCCTCACGCTCATGTCCCTATTGTCCCCACCGGCACGGCCGCGAAGACTCCGGGTGCCAGCCTGATCATGACACCGACGCGGGCCGGGTGATCAGCCCCCGGGCAGCTAGCGGCTGGTCAGCCGACCGGGGAGAT
>JAIRTY010000664.1 GCA_031254715.1 Nocardiopsaceae bacterium
GACCGGATGCCGCCGGGACAGGTGCTGGCGGGGCTGGCCGCCAGGGCTGCGGGCCGGCTGGCGGGCCTGGATGATGATGAGCTGATCGGGGTGGCGCGGGCGTGGCGGCGGCTGTCCTCGTGGGCGTGCGCGGGGGAACTGGCCGCCGCGGCGGAACTGGCGGCCCGCCGGCAGGCGCAGGTGGCGGCCGGCGCGGATGAGCACCTGGCCGAGCATGTAGCCGATGAGCTGGCGGCGGCGCTGACAATGACCAGCCGCGGCGCGGACCTGCTGGTGGATTTCGCGCAGGCACTGGCGGGGCTGCCGGCCACCGCGGCGGCGCTGGCGCGCGGGGATATCGACCGTGCCCGGGCAGCGGTGATCGCCGATGAAACCGGGTGCCTGAGCCAGTTGCACGCCCGTGCCATTGACGCCGTGCTGGGCCCGGCGGCTCGGACGATGACCACCGGGCAGCTGCGGGCCGAGGCACGGCGGCTGGCCCTGGCCGTCGACCCCGCGGCCGCGGACCGCCGCCGCCAGCAGGGCCTGCAAGAGGCACGGGTCGAGAAGTGGGATGAGCGGTCGGGCACCGCCGCGCTGGCGGGCCGGGACCTGCCTCCGGCCGAGGTGCTCGCCGCCGACGCCCGGCTGACCGCCCTGGCCCGCGAGCTCAAGCAGGCCGGCGCCGAGGGCGGCATGGACGTGCTGCGCGCCCGCGTCTACACCACCCTGCTGCTCGGCCACCCCCTCCAAGCCCTTCAGGCCCGGCTGCTCGCCGCAGCGGCCGGCCAGCATCAGCCCGAGGCGCAGCCCGCAGACCATGAATGGGCCAGGCAGGGCGCTGGGACCGATACCGGCTCCACAACCAAGGATGACGGCTGGGACCAGGCCAGGCGGGACGCTGGGATCGCTACCGGCTCCGCAAACAAGGATGACGGCTGGGACCCGGCCGGCACCTGGACCGGGGCCAACAGCGGGGACCGGGACCGCGCGGTGGCCCGGAAGGTGCCCGCGCGGCCGGAATCGGCAGGAGCCGACGCTAAGCGGGATCAGGCCACCGTGGCCGGTCCCGCCGCGGGCTCGCCCCGAACGGCCGGGTCCGGCCGCGTCAGCGGCGGCCCTGTCCCGCCCGGCGCTGCCGCGCTGGCCGCCGGGTCCGGAGGGCTGCCGGTGACCGGGTCGGTGAACCTGACCATGCCGCTGGCGACCTGGCTCGGCGGCGCTGCCCCCGGCGAGGCCGCCGGGTTCGGCCCTCTGCCCGCCACCGACACCCGGACCCTGGCCCGGCTGGCCGCCGCCGCCCCTGGTAGCAGCTGGTGCCTGACCCTCACCGGCCGCGACGGAAGACCGCTTGCCCACGGCTGCGCCCGCGTCCGCGGCAGCCGCGGCAATAGCAGCAGGGACAGCGACGATTCCGGGGCTAGCTGGGAACTGGCCGTCACCATCCGGCCCCTGGCCGTCGGCACCTGCTCCCACCTGCGGGAAAGCAGCAGCTACCAGCTTCCATCCACCCTCTCCCACCTGATCAGCATCCGGCAGCGACGATGCTCGTTCCCGGGCTGCCGGCGGCCCGCGGTCAGGTGCGACAAGGACCACACCGTCGCGTTCGACCAGGGCGGTAAGACCTGCGAGTGCAATTGTGCCCCGCTGTGCAGGCGGCACCACCAGGCCAAACAGGCCCAGGGCTGGCACCTCGACCAGCCCCGGCCCGGGACCATGATCTGGACCACTCCGACCGGCCGCTGCTACCACACCAGTCCCGACCCCTACCCCGACGACCAGCCCGGGCCATAACCCGCGCGGCTGCCCCAACCTGAGGTCCCGATGACCGGGGCCGGCCAAGGCATGATGGTGCCGAGACCGGCAGGGACGGACAGCGAGCGAGCCCCGGAACGGGAATGAACGGCCAGCAGGATTCGCCAGCACCAACGGAGGCCGAGCAGGCTGCAGCCGGGAACCCGGTCCTCAGCCTGGACTTCTACGACGCCGAAATGCGCCGGCACAACGAGCACTTCCGCGCCGCGGCTGACGTCCGCCCGGATGAGCGAGTGCTCGACATAGGCTGCGGCACCGGCCAGACCACGCGCGAAGCCGCGCGGTCTGCTGTCAACGGCAGCGCCCTGGGCGTGGACATCTCGCCGCGGATGCTCGAGCGTGCCCGGGAGCTCACCGACGCTGAGGGCCCGTCCAATGCCTCCTACCAGCTGGGCGACGCTCAACGCCATCCCTTCCCGGCGGCGGGCTTCGACCTGGGCATCAGCCGGTTCGGGACGATGTTCTTCGCCGACCCGGTGGCCGCGTTCACGAACATCGGGGGCGCGCTCCGCCCGGAGGGCCGCCTGATGATCATGGTCTGGCAGGCCCCCGGCCGCAACGAGTGGTTCACCTCGAACCACCAGGCACTCGCCGCCGGAACGGCCCCGGTCACCGCTCCCCCGGACGCCCCGGACCCGTTCTCCCTCGCTGACCCGGCCGCCACGCGCGACCTGCTCGCGGCGGCCGGTTTCGCCGAGTTCGGATTCTCCGACGTGCACGAGCCCGTGTACTACGGGCCGGACGCCACCGCCGCTTACGACGTGATACTCAGCCTGCGATTCGCCAACGACCTGCTGGCCGCCCAGGACGCGGCCGGGAAACAGCACGCGCTGGGGCGGCTCCGCGCGAGCCTCGCTGAGCGCGACGCCGGCGGCGGCGTGTTCTTCGATTCGCGGGCCTGGATCATCACGGCCCGCCGCCGGTGAGCCACCTGGCTCGGGTTCCGGGCTGTCCGATCTCGCCCGATGCCGGCTGGCGGCATTCCCGTGATCTGGGGTCCGGCCGGCGCGGCGTACACGATAAGCCCGGCCGAACATGCAGTCTGTGTCGTTATGGGGGTAGATGTCGGGACAGGCACCGGACGCGAGACTGGTACCCGCGTCGGCCCCGGTGCTCCCGGCCCCCCTGCCACCCGCAGCCGGTTCGGAGGACCCAGCCGTCCGCCGGTTTCCAGGCTGCCGCGCTCCCGGGTCCCTTCGCTGGCGCTGGCAGGGGCACTCGTGCTGGCCGGCCTGACCGCGGCCTGGGTGGGCCAGCAGGGCGCCGCACCGGGAGCACCCCGGCTGACGTGGGCGCTCCGCCCGGCGTCGAACACCGTCGTGATCCGGTTGCTCCCCGGCACCGGACCGCTCGGCCGCTCGGTCCTGGCCCAGAGCTGGCTCATCGTGTCCGGGGCCGGGCCCCGCCACCTGACCAGGCGGTCGCTGACCGGCGGACCTGTCCGGATACCGGTCCCGGCCGGCCGTCAGACCCGCCTGCGCGTCCGGGTGGACGGCCCCCAGCCCTCCCGGCAGACGCTGACCGTCACGGTCCCACCGGCGCTGCGCGTTGCCCGGTCCCGCAGCGGCCCGCACGGGCTCCTGCTGCGGCTGTCAGCGCCGATGCGACGTTCCAGGCCGACGGGGCTGTGCCGCACCAGCGAGATCAGCTTCCCGGCGCCGTCGGAAGTCGCGGTGGCCAAGAGCCCGCAGGCGTGCCGCGCCAGGCTGACCCTCACCGCCAGGAACGGGGAGCAAGCCGTGGTGCCGGTCGCGATTCCCGGCCTGCCCAAGGTCCCGCTCTACTCGTTTGCCAGCCCGGCCGGCCGCGCCATCTACATCACCGTGGACGACGGCTGGACGCCGAGCCGCCAGGTGCTTGCCGTCATGCGCCGGACCCGCCTGCCGGTCACGGCCTTCCTCATCGAGCAGGCCGCTCACCGGGACCTCGGCTACTGGCGCGCGTTCGTCCGGGCGGGCGGGACGATCGGCGACCACACCGTCTCCCACCCCGACCTCACCAGGCAGGCTCTCAGCGGGGCAACTGCCCAGTGGGGACAGGCCCGGCAGGTGCTGGGCCGGTGGCTCGGCCGGCCGCCGCTCATGGGACGGCCCCCGTACGGTGCCGTTGACGCCGCGGTGGCGGCGGCGGCGTCCCGGGGCGGGCTGAAGGTCCTGGTCGGCTGGAGCGCCACCGCGGACCAGGGCATCCGGACCTGGGACGGCAAGCGGCTGGAACCAGGCGAAATCGTGCTCCTGCACTGGGTGCCGGGCCTGGGCCAGCAGCTGACCCGGCTGCTGACGGCCATCCGCGCCCGGCACCTGCACCCGATGCCGCTGACCCCGGCCAGCTTCGCCGGGATCGCGCCGCAACGGCACTCCCTGAGTGGCGACTAGCGGCGGCGGCGCCGCGCGTAGGGTCGGAGGATGACAGCGGGCGGCGGCACCCGGGCCGGTGAGCCGAGGACGACAGCGGGCGGCGGCGCCGCCCCGGTGAGCGCCGGCCCGGAGCGCCGCCCTTCGGCCGCGGAGCTGACGGCGGCCCGGGGACGGACGATCCCCGACGTGGCCGGGCCGGGGCTGCGGGTGCTGTTCACCGGCATCAACCCGAGCCTGTATTCGGCCGCCACCGGCTATCACTTCGCCCGGCCCGGCAACCGGTTCTGGCCGACGCTGCATGCCGCCGGATTTACCGAACGGGTCCTGCTGCCCAGCGAGCAGCAGGACCTGCTGGCGGCCGGCCTGGGCATCACCAACATCGTCGCCCGTGCCACCGCCCGCGCTGACGAGCTGAGCGACACCGAACTGGGGGCGGGTGCCCGCGCGCTGGCGGCGAAGGTAGCGCGGCTGCGGCCGGCCTGGCTGGCGATCGCCGGGATCAGCGCCTACCGCACCGCGTTCGGGAAGAAAGGAGCCGGACCCGGCCCGCAGCCGGAACCGGTGGCCGGGGCCCGGGTGTGGGTCCTGCCCAACCCCAGCGGTCTCAACGCGCACTGGACGCCGCCGTCGCTGGCCGCCGAGTACGCCCGGCTCCGGGAAGCCGCCGGCTGGTCCCCGGCTTAACCGCCTATCCCCGCTGACCGGCTCCCGTCGCTCACCGCTTCTCCCACTGGCCGGCCGGCATCAGCCGATCGGTTGATGCCCGCACCCTCCGACCGGCTGCCCCGATCAGCCGCGGCGGCGGCCAGGAACGGGCCGGGCAGCCGATGCCCGCTGGCCTCTCCCCCGGCGATGCTGGCACAGGTACCGGGCGGGGGCCGATCCGCCGGGCCCGGAGGGAGAGGAAGACATGACACCGGTAATCACGGTGGAGCATCTGCACAAGCGCTAACTGCTGACCATGCTCGGCCTGGCCGGCAAGACCGCGACCGCCTTCCGGCACCTGTCCGGCGGCGAGCGGCAGCGGCTGTCCATCGCGCTCGCGCTGGCCGGCAGCCCCGAGCTGGCCGTCCTCGACGAGCTGACCACCGGGCTCGACCCGCAGGCGCGGCGCGACACGTGGTCGCTGATCGAGGACGTCCGCGACCACGGGGTCACGATCCTGCTCGTCACCCACTTCATGGAAGAGGCGCAGCGGCTGTGCGACCGGGTCGCGGTGATCGACTCCGGCCGGGTCGTCGCGCTGGACACCCCGGCCGCGCTGGCCGCCGGCTCGGGCATGGAGCAGCGGATCAGGTTCCGCCCGTCCAGGCCGTTTGACGACCGGCTGCTGACCGGGCTGGCCGAGGTCACCAGCATCACCAGGCACGGTGACCAGGTCCAGGTGACCGGGACCGGGGACGTGCTGAGCGCGGTCGCGAGGTGGCCGGCGAGGCCGCCGACGGGGCCGAGGTGGTCGCCCGCGCCGAATTGCTGCACCCCGACGTGATCCTCATGGATCTGCGGATGCCCGGCATGGACGGGGTGACCGCCATCGGCGAACTGGCCCGCCGCGGGATGACCTCCCGGGTCCTGGTGCTGACCACGTACGACACCGACAGCTACGTGCTGCCGGCGATCGAGGCCGGCGCCACCGGTTACCTGCTGAAGGACACTC
>JAIRTY010000767.1 GCA_031254715.1 Nocardiopsaceae bacterium
GCCCGCCATTTCGGCGCCTGGATCCCCGTCCACGCCTGCCCGGCCCGGATCTCCAGCGGCCCCAGGATCCGGAACGAGACCTGGACACTCGGCTCAATCACACCTCAATCGTGACGCAATTTTGGCCTGGCACGCTCGATTTCAGCCACCGGGATGTGGCGTGGCGCACAGCTGCGCCTGGGCCGCGGGTCACGTGCGGGGGCGGCCCGCGGCCGGCCGGTGAAGCGGGGTGGCCGCTGTTCTCGCACGTGCGGGGGCGGGTCGGCGGTCACCCCTTAATTCCCGTAGCACGGGCCTGCGGCCCGTGTGCACAACCGGAAACCCGATCAGCGGGGGACATCATGACGCGCAAACTCGTCGCCGGCTACCACGGCCGGCACCGGCGTGACCGCAATGAATGGCGCGAAGGCGCGGCTGGGCGGGCGGGGGCCTCCCGCCCGGCCCTCGCTCCTGCCTATTACCTGCGACGGCCTGCCACCCCGTGTCATGAATCCGCGAGCGAGCACGCCGTAGCCGGTCCCTACCCAGGCGTGAGCAGCTCCGGCCCGGTGCCGGGCATCGCGCGGGCGGCTGAGGAGTAACGCCGCTAGAGCTGGCCCGCGTCGGTGACGGTGATGACGGCTTCGCCGGCCTCGTCGCTGGCGGCCAGGTCCACGGTGGCGGAGAAGCCCCAGTCGTGGTCGCCGGCCGGGTCGTCGAAGATCTGGCGCACGGCCCACCGGCCCGGCTGCTGGTCGATGATCAGGAGGCCGGGACCGCGGGCGTCCGGGCCGGTGCCGAGCTCGTCGTGCTGGTCGAAGTACGGCTCCAGCGCATCCGCCCAGGCGTCCGCATCCCAGCCTGCCTCGGCGTCGAGCTCGCCGAGCTCGACGTAGCTGCGGCGGGCGGCCAGCTCGACCCGGCGGAACAGGGCGTTGCGCACCAGCACCCGGAACGCCCGGAGGTTGCCGGTGACGGCTGGCGGGCGCCCGGCCTCGGCCCGGATACCCGCTGGCTGGCCGTCGCCGGCCTCGCGCAGCCGTTCCCACTCCTCCAGCAGGCTGGAGTCCACCTGCCGGATCAGCTCGCCGAGCCATTCGATGAGGTCGGCGAGCTCTTCGGTCCTGGCGTCCTCCGGCACGGTCCGCCGCAGCGCGTGGTAGGTGTCGGCCAGGTACCGCAGTACCAGGCCCTCGCTGCGGGCGAGCTGGTAGAAGCCGATGTACTCGGTGAACGACAACGCCCGTTCGTACATGTCCCTGGCCACCGATTTGGGCGCCAGCTCGTAGTCCGCGACCCAGGGGTGACCGCGGCGGTAGAGGTTGTAGGCGGTTTCCAGCAGGTCGGCGAGCGGCCGCGGATGGGTCACCTCCTCCAGCAGGTCCATCCGCTCGTCGTAGTCGAGGCCGTCGGCCTTCATCTGGGCGACGGCCTCGCCGCGCGCCTTGAACTGCTGGGCGGCCAGCACCGGGCGCGGGTTGTCCAGCGTCGCCTCGATCACAGAGACCACGTCCAGCGGGTAGCCGGGTGAGTCCCGGTCCAGCAGCTCGATGGCCGCCAGCGCCAGTGGCGACAGCGGCTGGTTGAGCGCGAAGTCTTCCTGCAGGTCCACCGTGAGCCGGACCAGCCGTCCCTCGGCGTCCGGTTCGTCCAGCCGCTCGACCACCCCGGCCGCCAGCAGCGCCCGGTAGATCTCGATGGCCCGGTGGATGTGGCGGCGCCGCGCCGCCGGTTCCTCGTCGTTGCCGGTGAGCAGGTGCTTCATGGCTGCGACCGCGTCGCCCGGGCGGCTGATCACGTTCAGCAGCATGGCGTGGGTCACGGTGAAGCTGGACCTGAGCGGTTCCGGCTCTGCCGCTACCAGCCGCTCGAACGTCGGCTGGCCCCAGCCGACGGTCCCCTCCGGCGGCCTTTTCCGCACCACCTTGCGCCGCTTCTTCGGGTCGTCGCCGGCCTTGGCCAGTGCCCGCTCGTTCTCAACGACGTGCTCTGGAGCCTGCGCGACCACATAACCGATGTCGTCGAATCCGGCCCGCCCGGCCCGGCCCGCGATCTGGTGGAACTCCCGCGCCTGCAGCAGCCGGACCCGGCTGCCGTCGTACTTGGACAGCCCGGTGAACAGCACGGTGCGGATCGGCACGTTGATGCCGACGCCGAGGGTGTCGGTGCCGCAGATGACCTTGAGCAGGCCGGCCTGGGCCAGGGTCTCCACCAGCCGCCGGTACCGGGGCAGCATCCCGGCGTGGTGCACCCCGATGCCGTGCCGGACCAGCCGGGACAGGGTCCGCCCGAAGCCGGCCGTGAACCGGAACCGGCCGATCGCCTCGGCGATGGCGTCCTTCTCGGCCCGGGAGCTCATGTTCACGCTCATCAGCGCCTGTGCCTGGGTGATCGCCGCCGCCTGGGTGAAGTGCACCACGTACACCGGGGCCCGGCGGGTCTCGAGCAGCTCAGCCAGCGTCTCGTGCAGCGGCGTGGTGACATAGGAGAACATCAGCGGCACCGGCCGCTGCACGGACTTGACCACGGCGGTGGGCCGGCCGGTCCGCCGGGTCAGGTCCCGCTCGAACCTGGTGACGTCCCCCAGGGTCGCCGACATCAGCAGGAACTGGGCCTGCGGCAGCTCGATCAGCGGCACTTGCCAGGCCCAGCCGCGGTCCGGGTCGGCGTAGAAGTGGAACTCATCCATCACGACCTGGCCGGCATCCGCCCGGGCACCGCGGCGGAGCGCGAGGTTGGCCAGCACCTCGGCGGTGCAGCAGATGATGGGCGCGTCCGGGTTGACGCTGGCGTCCCCGGTCATCATGCCGACGCTGGCGGGACCGAAGTCGTCGCACAGGGCGAAGAACTTCTCCGACACCAGGGCCTTGACCGGGGCGGTGTAGAAGGTCCGCTGGCCCTGGGCCAGCGCGGCGAAGTGGGCGCCCTCGGCGACCAGGCTCTTG
This sequence comes from Nocardiopsaceae bacterium, assembly GCA_031254715.1. GTDB lineage: Bacteria > Actinomycetota > Actinomycetes > Streptosporangiales > Streptosporangiaceae > JAIRTY01. Next base: position 2,925 of record JAIRTY010000767.1, read on the forward strand.
CCGGACCCGGTCGGGGTGGACAGGATCACGTTAGCGCCCGACACGATCTCGATCAGCGCCTCTTCCTGATGCGGGTACAGGTCGAGGCCGCGGCCGGCGGTCCAGTCCGCGAAGGCACCGAACACCGAGTCCGGGTCGGCGGCCTCGGGCAGGCGGCCGGTGAGGGTGAGCGCGTCGGTGCTTGTCACGCTGTCATGCGTACCACGAGCCCGGACCAGGTCAGCTCTGGCCGTCGAACAGGCTGGTCACCGACCCGTCGCTGAAGACCTCCTTGATGGCCCGCGCGATCAGCGGCGCGATCGACAGCACGGTGAGCTTGTCGAACCGCTTCTCGCCCGGGATCGGCACCGTGTTGGTCACGATGACCTCGCTGATCGCCGAGTTCTTCAGGCCGTCCACGGCGGCGCCCGACAGCACCCCGTGGGTGGCGGTCACGATCACCTGCGCCGCGCCCTGCTCGAACAGCGCCTCCGCCGCCTTGATGATCGTCGCGCCGGTGTCGATCATGTCGTCGACAACGATGCAGGTGCGGCCGGCCACCTGCCCGACGACCTCGGACACCGCGACCTTGTGGGCCACATCCGGGTCGCGCCGCTTGTGAATGATGGCGAGCGGGCAGCCGAGCCGGTCGGTCCACCGCTCGCAGACGCGGACCCGGCCGGCGTCCGGCGCCACGACCGTGACCTGCGAGACGTCCAGCCTGGCGGTGATGTACTCGGCCAGGATCGGGAGCGCGAACAGGTGGTCCACCGGCCCGTCGAAGAACCCCTGGATCTGCGCGGTGTGCAGGTCCACGGCCATCAGCCGGTCGGCGCCGGCGGTGGCGAACAGGTCAGCCATCAGCCGGGCCGAGATCGGCTCCCGGCCGTGGCTCTTCTTATCCTGCCGCGCGTACCCGAAGAACGGCGTCACCACGGTGATCCGCTTGGCCGAGGCCCGCTTGAGCGCATCCACCATGATGAGCTGTTCCATGATCCAGCGGTTGATGGGCGAGGTGTGGCTCTGCACCACGAAGGCATCGCTGCCGCGCACAGATTCGAGGAACCGGACGAAGATCTCGCCGTTGGCGAAGTCGGAGAGCCTGGTCGGCGTGGGCTCGATGTCCAGGCACCCGGCGATCTCCTCGGTCAGCTCCGGATGCGCCCGGCCGGAGAAGAGCATGAGCTTCTTCTCGTTGCTGCTGGTAATGCCCGTCACGCCTGCTGTACTCCCTCATTCGGCTGTGTGCCACGGGCCGCGGCGCCCATACCGCCCGGCGGCTTTCGGTCTGGGGACTTGACGACGGTTCCCGGCGTCAGATGGGCGAACGGCCCCACCGTCGCGCCGGGCCCGATCACGGCTGACTCGCAGACGGCATGGATCACCGTCGCGCCTTCTCCCACGGTGGTGTCGCGCAGCAGGCAGCCCGGCCCTACCCGCGCGCCCGCCCCGATCCCGGTCCGTCCCTGCAGTTGCGTGCCGGGGCCGATCTCGCTTTCCGGCCCGATCGAGACCCCGGCGTCGACCATCGTGGTCGCCGGATCCACGACCGACACCCCGGTTCGCATCCATTCCGCCAGCAGCCGCTGGTTGATGGCGTGCCGGGCCTGCGCGAGCTGCGCACGGTCGTTCACCCCGGCCACCTCGGCCGGATCGGCCATCCGGACCGAGGCCACGTGGTGCCCTTCGGCCCGGAGGATGGCCACGACGTCGGTGAGGTACTCCTCGCCCTTGGCGTTGCCGGTCGGCAGCCGCTTCACGGAGTCGGCCAGCAGGCCTGCGTCGAACGCGTACATCCCCGAGTTGACCTCGGTGATGGCGCGCTGCTCGGGGGTTGCCTCGGCCTCCTCGACGATCTCGGCGAAGCCGCCGGCCTCATCCCGGATGATCCGGCCGTACCCGGCCGGGTCGGGCATCACCGCGGTGAGCGCGGTGGCGGCGGCGTTCTCGGTCGCGTGCTGGCGGACCAGCGCGGCCAGCGTCCGGCCCCGCAGCACCGGGGTGTCGCCGTAGGTCACGACCACCATGCCCCGGTCGAGCCCGGTCTCCTCGACCACCACCCGCACCGCGTGCCCGGTCCCGCCCTGCCGGTCCTGGATCACCACCCGGGCGTCCGAGGCATGCTCGGCGAGGTGGCGCTGCACCTCCTCCCGCCGGTGCCCGGCCACCACGATGATCTCCTCGGGATCAAGCTCCCGGGCGGCGGCCAGCACGTAGTCGAGCATGCTCTGGCCGCAGATCTGATGGAGCACTTTGGGGGTCGCGGATTTCATCCGGGTGCCCTCGCCGGCCGCAAGGATGATCACGGCAGCCGGGCGGATCGCACTCACGTGGCCGCACTCCTCGGTATCTGGTCCGGTAGCCGCTGCCCGGTGACCGGGACTCCCGCTCCCCAACTTGCTCGCATCGCGTCACGACGCGGGGAAAAAGCCGTTCACGTGCCCGACTCTGGCAGGATACCGCCCGGTCAATAGCCAGCGGGTGGCTTGCCGGCGCATCGGGCGATGCACGGGCTCCCGAGCCCGAGTCCTCGCCGGGGGCCGGTTCATGCCGTTCGTCACGGTCCTGACCTCTCCTGAGGTACCGCCCACCCACCGGCACCGCCGCGATCGGCACCGCCGGTGCCCTCGGCCTGGTATTGACCCAATGGTCAATACCAGCTACTATTAACCATATGGTCAATAGTGAGGCGAGGCAAGGTACCCAGCAGCGCCGGGCCGCCGATCTGGCGACGGCGTCCACGGTTGTGCGCGCCTACGTCGCGCTGACGGTCGCAACGGTGGCCGCCCTGGTCGTGATGTCGGCTGTCGCGCCGCGCCTGGCAACCGCCGATGCCTGGGGTCATGCCGTGATCGTGGTCATCTTCGCGATCCTGCTGCCGTTACGGATGCGCGCCGCCCGGAAGGGCAGCACGCGAGCCTTGCGTGCGGTGACCATCATGGCCGTCGCGGTCCTGGTGGTGAACGTCGTGGAGGCGGCCCTTCCGCATGGGTTTCCCGGCTGGATGCGGATCGAAATGGTGGTGACTGCCCTGCTTATGGCGCTGCTGGCCGGCCTGCTCACCGGTCGCATCCGCCGGTAGCCCGGGAGAGTGCGGAGGGGTGTCGCTGCTGCCATAGTCGACGGCGTGACTACCGCTTCGGCCGCAGGCCCGCGCCGTGCCGCGCGCCAGCGGCTCAGCGAGCAGGAGCGGCGGGCGCAGATCCTGCGGGCGACCATCCGGGTGGTGGCCCGGCACGGCTTCGAGGCGGCGAGCGCGAGCCTGATCGCCGAGCAGGCGGGGGTCTCCAAGGGCCTGATCTGGCACTATTTCGCCGACAAGACCGATCTCATGAAGCAGGCGGTCGTGGCGACGGTACGGGTCATCCGCGACGAGGTCGCCGCCAGCGTGGCTCCCTCAACCCCGGTTCCCG
>JAIRTY010000747.1 GCA_031254715.1 Nocardiopsaceae bacterium
GGGCTGGTCGCCGCGGGCGTGGCCCCTGGCGCCGCCCACGTGGTTGCCAACGAGCCCCCGATCGGCAGCCTGTTCTCGGCCTTCCTGGGCTTCAACCCGGTCAAGGAGCTGCTCGGCCCGACCGGGGCGCTGCAGCACATGCCCGCCAGCCAGGCCGCCTACATCACCGGCCGGTCGTTCTTCCCGCGGCTCATCGAGGCGCCGTTCGCCAGCGGCCTGCACCTGGCGTTCACGTTCGCGGCGGTGGCGACCGCGATCGCCATCGTGGCCTCGGCGGTGCGGCCGCGGCGTTACGCGCACGCCCCCGAGCCGGTGCTGGCGGAGCTGGCGGCGGGCGCTGCGGAGTCGGCGCAGCTGACGGGCCTGGCCGAGGACCCCGAGGCTGCCGGGGGCTCCGGGGCCCCCGAGCCGGCCACGTAGGCCAGCTACCGCTGCTACCGCCGGACGGCGGCCAGTGCCTCGTCGAGCGCGGCCAGCAGCAGGTCGGCGTGCTCGCGCCGGAACACCAGCGGCGGCCGGACCTTGAGGACGTTGCCGCCCGGCCCGGTCACGCCGATCAGGATGCCCCGCTCCCGCAGCGCCTCGGCGACCGCACGGGCCGGCCCGGCGGCCGGTGCCCGCGACTGCGGATCCTCGATCAGGTCGACGCCGAGCAGCAGCCCCTCGCCCCGGATGTCGCCGATCAGGGGGTGGCGCGCTGCCAGGCCCGCCAGCCCTTGCCGCAGGTAGCCGCCCACCTCCGCGGCGCTGCCCGGCAGTTCCTCGTCCTCGATCACGGCCAGCACCGCGAGCGCGGCCGCGCAGGCCACCGGGTTGCCCCCGAACGTGCTGAACAGCTCCGTCTCCGCGGGCACCGCCGAAAGCAGCCCGGACCGGGTCACCAGGGCGGCGACCGGGAAGCCGTTGCCCATCGGCTTGCCCATCACCACCAGGTCCGGCTCGATCCCGGCCGCCTGGAAGCTCCACAGGTGGCCGCCGGACCGGCCGTAGCCGGCCTGGACCTCGTCGGCCACCAGCAGGCCGCCCTGGGCACGCACCCGCCGGGCGGCTTCGCGCAGGTAGTCGGGGGCCGGCCCGAGGATCCCGTCGGCGGTGAATGCCGGGTCCGCGTACATCGCGGCCAGGCCGCGCCCCCCGAGCGCCGTTGCGGCCTCGTCGATGTGAGATGCGTACAGTTCGCTCCAGCCATCCCGTTCCGCGCGGTAACGGCCGCGGAACCGGTCCGGTGCCGGAACCGTGGCGACCTGCGGCGGCTTCTCCCCGGCGGCCCATTCCTCCGGGGACAGGGCGTGGGTGGCCTCGGTCAGCCCGTGATAGGCGCCGGCGGTGACGATCGCCCCGCCCCGCCCGGTCGCTGCGCGGGCGATCCGCCAGGCCAGGTCGTTGGCCTCGCTGCCGGAGTTCACGAGCAGGACCGCGTCCAGCGACGGCGGGAGGGTGGCCCGGAGCCGTTCGGACAGCTCGACGACTGCCTCGTGCAGGTAGCGGCTGTGCGTCGCGAGCAGCCGCTGCTGGGCGGCGACCGCGCGCGCCACCGCCGGGTGGCTGTGGCCGGCCACCGGCACGTTGTTGTAGCAGTCCAGGTAGCGCCGGCCGGACGGGTCCCGGAGCCACACGCCCTCGCCCCGGACCAGGTGCACCGGGCGGGAGTAGAACAGCGGTGACCGCGGCAGCACCCGCTGCCTGCGCGCGAGCAGCTCGCCGGTGGGGACCGGCCGGTAGGGAAGGCCGAGGGCGGCGTGGCGGAACCGGCGCCGCACCGCGTCCGCGCCCGCCGCCTCGATCCGGTCGAGGAAGTCGCGGGCCCCCGGCTCGCCGCTGGCGCTGTAGGCCATGTTGCCGGGGTAGAGCCCGCGCCGCCACGCGGTGATCGTGACCTCGGCCGCGAGCCTGGCCGCGACCAGGTCGGCGAGCAGTTCGGCCTCCTCGTCCTCCAGCGGCGTGACCGAGGCGTAGCCGCCGATCAGCGTCTCGGCGGCGGCGATGGCGTCGCCGCGGCCGTGCAGCACGTCGGCGACCGCCACCGCGAGGTCGCACACCAGCGGCGCGTGCGTCATGTCCCCGAAGTCCACGATTCCGCTGACCCGCAGGTCCTCGTCAAGCAGCACGTTGTCCAGGCTCATGTCACCGTGGATGACCTGGGCGCGCAGGCCGGGCAGGGCCGGGGCGACCCGTGCCTGGTACCGGTCAAGGACCCGCCGCACCTGGGCCTGCCGGCCGGGGTCGCTGATGTGGGCGAGCAGCGGGCGCAGCTTGAGCGCATGCTGCAGGCCCCACAGGACCTCGTAGTCGGCCGCCGGGTGGAAGAAACCGCGCAGGGCCCGGCCCAGCCGCGCAGTCATTTTCCCGAACGAACGGATGGCGCCCGGGGTCAGCGCCGGTGCCGCCGCCGTTCGCCCGGGCAGGAAGGTAAACAGCCGCACCGGGTAGCCGCGCCCGTCCGGCCCCGGCACCTGCACCCAGGGCTGCCCGGCGGCGGCCGGCAGCGGGCGCATCACCGGCAGGCCGGGGTCGGCCCGCTCGATCTGGCGCAGCGCCGCGGCCTGCATGTCGAGCGTGCCCCTGGCATCGGCCGGGTTGGAGATCTTGAGCAGGAAGCGCTGCCCGTCCGCCGTGTCGGCCCGGAAGTTCTGGTCCCGCTCGCCGGCGAGCGGGACCAGCGTGCCGTCCGTGCCGAAGGCGTCCCTGAGCACCGCCAGCGCCGCCTGCTCATCGAACGCCGG
>JAIRTY010000753.1 GCA_031254715.1 Nocardiopsaceae bacterium
CGGCTGGTCGCCGAGGGCGGCTGGGACAAGGCGTTCGCGGTCATCAACCTGGACTGCGACGACGACATCGAGATGCCGCGGATGCGGGTGCCGGTCTGCCAGCTGCAGCACGGGTTCGGCGCGGATGCCGCGGGGGTGATCCCCTACCCGGACAGCAAGATCGCGCTGCAGGCCGACGCGGAGTCGTTCTACGGCCGCCACGGCGTCAGCATCCTCGCGACCTGCACCCCCTACCAGGTCGGCAACATCCCGGTGCGCGGCGAGCACTGCGCCTGGATGGAATCGTCGGCGGTGATCTACGCCAACTCGGTGCTCGGCGCCAGGACCAACTGCGAGGGCACCGCGTCCACCGGTGCCGCCGGGCTCACCGGCAAGATCCCCTGCTGGGGCAACCACCTGGACGGCAACCGGTTCGGCAGCCACCTGATCGACGTGCGGACCCGGGTGGACGACTTCGCCGGGTGGGGGATGCTCGGCTACTTCGCCGGGGCGCTGGCCGGGGAGGAGCACCCGGTCATCACCGGCGACATCGGCAGGCCCGGCCTCACCGAGCTCAAGCACTTCGGCGCCGCGGCAGCCACCTCCGGCGGCGTCGAGCTTTACCACATCCCCGGCATCACCCCGGAAGCCCCGACCCTGGCGGCGGCGTTCGGCCCGGCCCCGGTCCCGGCCCCGGTCAGCTACGGCCCGGCCGAGCGGCGGGCCGTCTACGAGGACCTGAACTCCCAGGGCAGCAGCGAAGACGTGGATTTCGTGCTGCTCGGCTGCCCGCACGCATCGGTAGAACAGATCTGGCAGGCCGCCACGGCGCTCGAAGGCCGCCGCCTGGCCGCGGGGACCGAGCTGTGGCTGATGGTGCCACGGGCGCTCAAGAACGTGGCCGACCGGAGCGGCTACACGGAGACCATTGAACGGGCAGGCGGCAAGGTGCTCAGCGACTCGTGCCCGGCCATGTCACGGGTCGCCCCCGAAGGCACCAGGGTGTTCGCCACCGATTCCGCCAAGCAGGCGCACTACCTGCCGGCGATCCTCGGCATCGAGGCCTGGTTCGGGACGTTGGAAGACTGCATCGACGCCGCGGTGACCGGCCGCTGGCACGGGAGGCTGCGGTGACCGGGCAGCCGCCGGCCGCGCGGCCGGCTCCGGCGGGCAACCGGCCAGAGGCCATCGTGCTGCGCGGGCGGCCGATCGTGCCAGGGATCGCCGAGGGCGAGGCGCTGGTGTCGCACGAGCCGGTCTCCGGCTGGGGCGGCATCGACCCGGCCAGCGGCACGATCATCGAGCCGCGGCACGAGCTGTTCGGGCAGTGCTTCACCGGCAAGATCCTGGTGTTCCCGAGCGCCAAGGGCTCGTCGGGCTGGTCAGGGTTCTTCCAGAGCACGAGGCTGCTCGGCACCGCCCCGATCGGGATGGTCTTCGCCCGGCTCAGCACCAAATCCGCGCTCGGCGCGGTGGTCACCAGGGTCCCCGCCGTCACCGGCCTGGACGCCGACCCGTGCCGGGCGATCAGCACCGGCGACTGGGTCCGGATCGACGCCGCCAGCGGCGTCGTGGAGATCTACCCGCGCCGAGGGAGGGCCTGATGACCGTACTGCGCAGCAACTTCGAGCCGGGGACGTCGCGGTGGGCGACCCGGCGGGCGCAGTGGCGCGCGCTCGGCCTGACCGACGAGGACATGGTCAAGCCCAAGATCGCGATCGTGAACTCCTCCTCGCAGCTCGCCATCTGCTTCAGCCACCTGGATGAGATCGCCCGCCGCGCCAAGCGCGCCATCGAGCGGGCCGGGGGCGTCGCCTTCGAGGTCCGCACCGCCGCGCCGAGCGACTTCATCACCAGCGCCGGCCACCGCGGCGGCTACATCCTGTCCGCCCGCGACCTCATCACCAACGACATCGAAGTGGCCGTCGAGGGCGCGCTGCTCGACGGCATGCTCTGCCTCGCCTCCTGCGACAAGACCGCGCCCGGGCAGCTGATGGCGGCCGGGCGGCTGAACATCCCCACCGTCATCGTGGGATGCGGATACCAGCCAAGCGGGTCCTACCGGGGCAGGCACTGCGACATCGAGGACGTGTTCCTGGCCGCCGGGCACCTGGCCAACGGCCAGCTCACGCTGCCCGAGCTGACCGGCATGAGCGAGAATGCCGTGCTCGGCCCCGGTGTCTGCGCCGGCCTGGGCACGGCGAACACCATGCACGTCGCCTGCGAGGCACTGGGAATGTCGCTGCCGGGGACCACCCCGGTACGGGCGAACAGCCAGCCGATGTGGCAGGCGGTCGAGCAGGCTGCCGGGCGGATCGTCGAGATGGTCGCCGAGGACCTGCGGCCGCGGGACATCCTGACCCCGGACGCGTTCGCCAACGCGGTGATGACGGTGCTCGCGGTGAGCGGCTCCATCAACTCGGTCAAGCACCTGCAGGCGGTGGCGGCCGAGGCCGAGTGCGACGCCGACGTGTACGGGCTGTTCGAGCGGCTCGCTGGCCAGGTGCCGCTGCTCACGGCGATCCGGCCGAACGGCGACCACTCCATCGAGGAGTTCGAGGACGCTGGCGGCGCCCGGGCGGTGATGATCCAGCTCGGCGGGCTGCTGCGGACCGGTGCGCCGACGATGACCGGCGCTACCGTCGGCGAGAACCTGTCCGGCGTCGCCGTCGCCGACGAGGAGATCATCAGGCCGGCCAGCCGTCCGCTCGGACGCCGGCCGACGATCGTGCTGATCCGCGGCAGCCTCGCGCCGGCCGGCGGGATCGTCAAGCTGGCGGTCGCCGACGACCGGCGGCTCGAATTCAGCGGCCCCGCCGTGGTGTACGACTCGCCCGACCAGGCGCTGGCTGCGGTGCGGGGCGGGGAGGTGTCCGGCGGCGAGGTGGTGGTACTGCGCGGCCAGGGCCCGACCGGCAGCCCCGGCATGGGCATGGCCTCCCAGCTGGTGTTCGCGCTCGACGGTGCCGGGCTCACCGGGCAGGTCGCCGTGGTGACCGACGGCCAGCTGTCGGGCCTGGTCAACAAGGGCATCGTGGTCGGCGAGGTGTCGCCGGAGGCGGCGGCCGGCGGTCCGCTGGCACTGGTCAAGACCGGCGACCAGATCAGCATTGACGTGGCGGCACGGACCGCAGACCTTGCCGTTCCCGCCGATGAGCTGGAGGAGCGGCGGCGCAGCCTGGCGGCGCGCCCGCCATCGCCGGAGCGTGGCTGGCTGTCCATCTATCAGCGGCTGGTCGGGCCGCTGCCAGCGGGCGCCGTGCTCACCGGTCCCGGCAGGCCGCCGGACGGCGCGCCGTGACCGCACTCGCCGTGACCGGCATGTCCGTCTCCTACGGCAACGTGCTCGCGGTACACGACGCCAGCTTCACCGTGGCTGAAGGGGAGTGCGTCGCGGTCACCGGGCCCAACGGGAACGGCAAGAGCAGCATCCTGCTGGGGATCGCCGGGCTGGCCCGCCGCCGGGGCACGGTGGAGATCTTCGGCGCGACCGCACCGCCGGGCGACGTGATGTGGACCGCGCGGCACGGCCTCACCCTGGTCCCAGAGCGGCGGCAGCTCTACCCGAAGCTGTCCGCCGCCGACAACATCATCCTGGGCTGCTACAGCTGGACCCGCAGCGCCAGGAAGGCGCGGCTGTCCGACGCGTTCGGCTACGCGCTCGAGGTGTTCGGCGAGCTTCACCCGCACCTGGGCCAGGCCGCCGGCACGCTGTCCGGCGGCCAGCAGCAGATGGTCGCTATCGCCCGCGGGCTGGCAAGCGCCCCCCGCATCCTCGCGGTCGACGAGCCCTGCCTGGGCCTGGCCGAGGCGGTCAGCAAGCGGGTGTACCAGGCGCTGACCCGGATCCACGCAGAAGGCACGACGCTGCTGCTGGTCGAGGAGGCGCCGCGGCGAGCGCTGCAGATCGCGGCCAGGCGGGTCGAGGTGCGCAATGGCGTCGTCGCCTGACCGGGGGGCGCGGTGAAGCTAGCCAACCTGATCATCGCCGGGCTGGTGACCGGGTCGATCTACGCCGTGTTCGCGGTCTGCGTCGCGGTCTGGTACCGGGTCAGCAACATCCTCAACCTGGCCGTCGGCGACTTCGCGATGTTCGGCGCGCTCGCCGTGGACGACCTGGTCCGGGTGCGCAACTGGCCGCTGCCAGCGGCCATCGCCGCGACGCTCGCCCTGGTGGGGCTGTTCGCCTACGGCTACGACCGGATCGTGCTCCGGCTGGCCCAGGACGGCCGGCGCCGCCAGGAGGGCATCGTCATCACGTTCTTCTTCACGTTCGCGCTCTCGTTCTTCATCGACGGCATCGCGAAGATCCTCTACGGCACGAACGTGCACGCCGCCCCGGCGCTGTGGGGCGGGAACTCGCTGTCCATCGTCTCCGGCCTGTCCATCGAGCGGGCCGGGGTGCTCGTGCTCGGCTGCGCGGTCATCAGCGGGCTGATGTTCGCCCTCTACATCCGCTACACCCTGAGCGGGAAGGCGATGGCGGCGAGCGGCGAGAACTACCTGGGAGCGCGCATCGTCGGCATCAACACCCGGCAGTACCGGCGGATCATCTTCGTGGTCACTGCGCTGCTCGCGGCGGTGTTCGGGATCGTGGAATCGCCGATCACCGGCTACACCTACCTGTCCGGCGCGACGATCAGCGTGACCGGGTTCCTCGCCGCCGCCTACGGCGGCTTCCAGCGGCCGGGGCGCGCGCTGGCCGCCGGGCTCGCGATCGGCATCCTGGAGGCGCTGCTCGGCGGGTACGTCAGCGCCCAGTACGGCGACACCCTGATGTACGCGATCCTCGCCGCCCTGGTCCTCGCCCGCCCCCGGGCCATGGGCTTCGAGTCAGCGGTGGGCGGCTGACATGGGCGGGTCAGGCGTGATGGATGCGCGGCCGCGGGCCGCGGCCGCCATGGCCAGGCTCGGCCGGGGCGGAACCCTGCGCGGGCCGCTCGGTGCCACCGCTCTGGTGACCGTGATCGGCCTGATCGTCATGGTCTTCTTCGCCCAGCAGTACGCGGGCAGCGTGTTCATGCTGGCGTTCACCTATGCCATCGTCACCGCCGGGATGGCGGTGCAGATCGGCTTCAGCCAGCAGATCGCGTTCAGCCAGTCGGTGTTCATGGGCTTCGGCGCGTACGGGGTGGCGGTGCTGAACACCAGGCTGGCCATGCCGAGCGCGCTGGCGGCGCTGGTGGTCACCGTCGCCAGCGGACTTGTCGCGCTGCTGCTCGGGTCGGTCGTCACCCGGGCGTCCGGGCTGGCGCTCGCGGTGGCCACCATCATGCTGCCGCTGATCGCGGTCGGCTACCTCAGCTCGGCCAGCTATCTGGGCGGGTCGGTCGGGATGCCGCTCACCGGCAGCCTGTGGCCTGCCTTCTCGCCGGAGGCGACCCTGGTCGGCAACGCCCTCATCACGGTGGCGGTGGTCGCCGTGGTGGTATTCGTCGCCACCCGCATCCTGTCCTCCGACATCGGGCTTGAGCTGTATGTGCTCGGGGCGGACGAGCGGACCGCGGCCGCCGTGGGCGTCGCCACCCCGCGCCGCAAGCTCGAGCTGTTCGTGCTCGGGTCGATGTTCGCGGCGCTTGGCGGGGCCGTCTACGCGGGCAGCCAGCTGTTCGTCCCGGCCACCATCGTCGACCCGACCGCCGAGCTGTCGCTGCTGATGATGCTGTTCGTCGGCGGCAGGCGGAGCATCCTCGGCGCCGTCGCCGGCGCCCTGCTGATCCAGTATGTGTCCGGGGCGAGCAGCTGGGTGAGCATCAACATCCTGGTCGTCGAGGGCGTACTGATCACCGTCGTGCTGCTGGTCGATCCCGAGGGGCTGGCTGGCATCCTGACCGCGAGCTACGCCCGGCTGCGCGGGCGGCCGGCCGGCACCGTTCCCGGCCTGCTGCCAGGCCTGGCCGGGGCCGGCGCCGCGGAACCGGAGCCCGCGCTGGCGGGGCCGGTGGCTGCCGAGCCCAGGCTGGCTGAGCCAGGGCCGGGATCGCCTGCGCCGGGATCGCCTGCGCCGGGATCGCCGGGGCCGGACGGTGCCGGCGGGCCGGCGGGCGCGGCCGCGTTCACCGCCAGCTGGCGGGAGCGGGGGAACGGTGCGGGCGGCGCCGCTGGCACGCCGTTGCTCGAATGCGCCGCGGTCGGCAAGGAGTACGGCGGCCTGCGGGTGCTCGACGACGTCGGGCTGGAGCTGCCGGCGCGCGGCCTGTTCGGGCTCTGCGGCCCGAACGGCGCAGGGAAGACGACGCTGCTCGGGGTGATCGGCGGCAGCGTGCGCCCGGACGGCGGCCGGGTGCTGCTCGACGGCGCCGACATCACCAGGCTGCCCCCGCAGCAGCGCTTCCACCTGGGGGTGAGCCGCACTTTCCAGACCGTGCGGCTGATCAGCGGCCGCACCGTGCTTGACAACGTCGCGGTCGCCTGCCTGAGCTCGCACCGCTCCAGCATCGCCGCGGGCATCGCCCGCAACCGGCTGGCCGAGGCCAGGGAACGGGCCGCCGAGGCGCTCGACCATCTCGGCATGGCCGCGCTCGCCGGCCGCGAGGTGTCGTCGCTGACCCTGGAAACCCAGCGGATGGTGGAGTTCGCCCGGGCCATCTCCGCCCGGCCCCGGCTGCTGCTGCTCGACGAGCCGGCCTCCGGGCTCAGCGAGCCGCAGCGCGAGCGGCTCGCCGGCGTGCTCCGCGCGGCCGGGGAGATGACCTGCGTGCTGCTGGTCGAGCACGACCTCGGCCTGGTAGCGGAGATCACCCAGCAGATCTTCGTGCTGGCCAGCGGCCAGCTGGTATTCGCGGGCAGTCCGGCGGAGTTCCGCGCGTCGGAGGTCGTTCAGTCCCTGCTCATCGGGCTGTGAGTTCCAGTGATTGCGAGGTAACCGAATTGACCACGACAACGGCTAAGAGACGCTGGTCAGGACTGGTGCTGGCGGGTCTGGCCGCCGGCGCGCTGGCGCTGGCGGGCTGCGGCGGCCCGGGCGGCTCCGGTGCCGCGGCGCACGCCCCCATCGTCATTTGCGGCGACCTGGCGCTGTCAGGCCCCTACGCGCAGATCGGCGAGACCGACAACTGGGGCGCCACCGCGTTCTTCAAGCACGTCAACGCCACCGGCGGGATCCTTGGCCACAAGGTCAAGTACACCGAGTTCAACAACCAGTCCTCGGCCTCCCAGTCCGAGCTGATCGCCCGCAAGTGCATCCAGCAGGAGCACGCGAAATTCATCGTCGGGCCGGAGTCCGGTGCCGACACGTTGTCAGCGCTGCCGATCGCCATCGCCTACCACACGATCCTGATCAGCTTGTCCTCCGGCTGGCAGACCAACGGCTACCCGCGCAGCGAGCTGAACTCCTGGGGCTTCCCCGGCTTCTACGACGTCTTCTACCAGGACCAGCTGGCCTCCGTGCAGCAGCTGATCGGGCCGCGGCACTACACCCGGGTGGCGCTGCTCGAGGACAACTGCGGCTCGGTCTGCCTGACCAACAAGGCCACCGTGCAGCAACTGGCCAAGCAGCACCACTTCAAGCTGGTCAGCACCCAGATCGACCAGGTCGGTGCGACCGACATCACGCCACAGGTGCTGGCCATGCTGGCCGCCAAGCCGCAGATCATCCTGTTCGGCCTGGTCCCCGGCACCGACTCGATCACCGCGATCCGGGCGATCCGCGGCCAGGACCCGAACATCCCGATCAGCGAGTGCTCAGCCTGCGAGCTCCCCAGCTTCATCGCCGCTGCGGGAGGGGCCAGGAACATGCACAACATCTACGTGCTGGGCTCGATGCAGAACTGGCTGCAGGCCGCCAAGCAGGGAACCACCCCGCAGGCGAAGGCCACCGCCGTTGGGCTTGAGCAGTATTTCGCCGGCCTGAAGGCGGCCGGTTTCAGCAGCGAGAACCAGCTCGACAACAGCCAGGAAGGCTGGGACGCGGGGCTGGAGATCCAGTGGGCGATCAAGAGCGCGGGCACGCTCGACGAGACCGCCGTCATGCACAGGCTCCAGCACCTCAACATCAACACCCTGGGCATCGTCTGGAACCGGACGCCGCAGAACTACGAGAACATCTCGCAGGTCCTCGCGGCCATGGAGACCATCAAGCCGGACGGCACCCCCGCCCTCTACCAGGGCTGACGCAGGCCGGGGACGGGACCGCGCCCGGTCCCGTCCCGCCGGGCTCCCCGGAACGGCGGCTCAGCTCACGCCGGAGAGCGTGGCTCAATGATCGGTGGCCCACGGCCCGATGCTAGGTTGTACTTAAACGTACAGCAACGTACAATTTATGCATGACGTCGATGACGGCTTCCGATGCCCGGGCCGCGCTGCCCGAGTTGCTGACCCGCGTCGAGAACGGCGAGGAGGTCATCATCACCCGGCACGGCCGGCCGGTGGCAGTGCTCGTGCGCCCGGACACCCTGCGGAGCCGCCGCGCCGGCGCGGTCCTGGCGGACTCCGAACGGATACACGAGCTGATCGGCGATGCGGCCGCCGCTCCGCTGACCGAGGCCCCGCAGCTGACAGCGCACCGGGCCGAGGAGCTGATAGCCGAGATCAGGGCCGGACGCGACGCGCGCTGATGGACGCCTTCGACGCTGATGTGATCATCTACGCGGCGGTTCCCGGACACCCGCTGGGCCAGCGGGTGTCCGCCCTGTTCCGGTCGGCGGCAGCGGGCAGGCCGGCCGGCGTCGGCTCGGTCCTGCTGCTGCCCGAGGTGATGGGCAAGCCGCTGCGTGACGGCACC
>JAIRTY010000799.1 GCA_031254715.1 Nocardiopsaceae bacterium
CCGGACGACGGCCGCCCGGAGGGCAGTGCTTCCGCCGGCGTCGCGGCGGCTGGCGCTGCCGGGTACGGCGGCGCCGGGCCTGGCGGCGGGCGGGCGCCTGGTGAGGCTGAGTACCGCCGCCTGCGGCAGATCCTGGCCGGTCGCTACCCGCTGACGCTGGCCGACCCGGGCGCCGCCGCCGTCTCCCGGCTGCTGGCGGTCGCCGATCAGCTGCTGCTGGTCAGCCCGGCGAGCCCGGACGCGGCCCAGGCCACCGCCATGACCCAGGAGTGGCTCACCGCGAACGGCCACCCGGCCCTGACCGCGGACGCGATCGTGGTGCTGAACGGGGTGAGCAAGCGCAGCCTGCCGCACGCCGAGCAGGCCGAGTCGATCGTGCGCGGCCGGTGCCGGGCAATCGTCAGGATCCCCTGGGACGACCACCTGGGCGAGCCGCCGGCCGAGCAGGGGATCAGGGACATCTCCGGCCCGGCCGGCCCGCCGGCCCTGCTGGACCAGGTGCGCCCGCCGGTGCTGCACGCCTACACCGCCCTGGCCGGGGTCCTGGTGAGCGCGCTTGCCACCGGCACGGGCGAGCGGAGGGCGGTGCATTGAGCGCGCGGGCCAAGGGAACCACCAGGCTGCCGGTCCGGTACTTCGACGACCGGATCCTGCTGACCGAGACGCACGCGTGGGCGTACTACCGGCTGCCGACGCACGCGTACGAGTTCATCTCGCCCGAGGAACGGGAAGCGTTCGCTGTCAACATCACGGTCGCGCTGGCCGCGATCCGCATGCCCGAGGCCGAGGTGCACCTGCGGATCACCCACCGGTCCTACCCGGCCGCGGAATGGGCGGCCCGGCTGGACGCGACCTCGGACGGCGGGCCTGGCTGGCGGGACTACCTGGACGAGATGTACCGGCATGTGTGGGCCAAGGACTTCTGGGCCAAGGAGGTCTACCTGGGGGTGCGGCTCGGGCAGCGGGGCATGCGGGCGCAGCTCTCCGGGGGCATCCTGAGCCAGTTCCTCACCGCCTACCGGTCCGGGGAGCAGGCCATGGGCCTCATCGACGAGGCGGTGCCAGAATCCGAGATCGGCCGCTGGACCGAGCACGCCGAGCGGCTCGGCCGGGCGCTCGGCGGCAGCGCGCTGGGGGCCAGGCACGCCAGCTCGGACGAGATCGCCTGGCTGTTCCGGCACACGCTGTCCGGCTCGGCCGAGGAACCGCCGCAGTCAGCGGTGCGCCGCCGCACCTGGGGGGCGGGAGAGATCGAGGCGCTGCTGGAAGGCCAGGTGCACAACGGGCGCACGCTGCTGCGGCTCGAGCACCCCGGCGGGGAGGCCCACCTGGCCCTGCTGTCGTTCTCGCGCTTCCCCGACGTCATGTCCTTCCCGGACGGCGAGCCGTGGCTGCACTACGCCGACTCGCTGCCGTTCCCGGTGGAGGTCAGCTCCCGGATGCGGCTGATCCCCCCGGCCAAGGCGAGCAAGGACGTCGGCCGCAGGCTGGCGCACGCACGCGACATGGACGCGCACATCCGGGAGGCAGGCGCGGACGTCCCGCTGGCGCTGGCCGAGCAGGTCGAGGCCGCGCGCATGCTCGAGCACGGGATCACGAAAGAACGGCTGCCGTTCGTCTACGGGTGGCACCGGCTGCTGGTCACCGCGCCCACCAAGGATCTGTGCCAGCGCCGGGTGGACGCGCTGACCGAGCATTACCGCGACATCGGAATCGACGTGGTCAACTCCACCGGGGACCAGTTCTCGCTGCTGCGGGAGTCGCTGCCGGGGGACCGGGTCCGGCTGAGCTCCTACGTGCAGCGGCAGCCGCTCTACACGATCGCGGGCGGGGTCCCGACCGCGGCCGTCGAACTGGGCGACCGGGCCGTCGACGCGGGCGGCGAGGGCTGGATCGGCCCCTACATCGGCGAGACGCTGGGCCGGGCCCGTTCCATCGTGCACTTCGACCCGCTGCTGGCGGCGGTGCGCAACCGGCCCACCGCGGTCGCGATCACCGGCGAGCCCGGCGGCGGCAAGACCACCCTGGCCCTGCTGCTCATCCTGCAGCTGGCGCTGCGCGGGGTGACGATCGCGGTCATCGACCCCAAGGGGGATGCCGAGCCGCTGGCCGCGCTGCTGCGCTCGCAGGGCCGCAAGGCCCGGGTGCTGCCGCTCGGGTCGGCCGCGCCGGGGCTGCTCGACCCGTTCTCGTTCGGGGACGACCTGGCCGAGAAGCGGACCATGGCGACCGAGACGCTCCGGCTGCTGCTGCCGCGGATGAGCGAGGAACGCGAGAGCGCGATGATCCAGGCGGTCGGCGCGGTCGCCGCCACCGACCGGCCCAGCCTCGGCCGGGTGGTCCGGCACCTGGAGCGCTCCGACGATCCGGCCTCCAAGAACCTCGGCGCGGTACTGCGGTCGATGTCGGAGATGCGGCTGGCCCGGCTCTGCTTCGCGCCGTCCGGCGGCCAGCGGATCGACGCCGCCGGCTGGACCACGGTGTTCACGCTGGCCGGCCTCACGCTGCCGGACACCGCGATCGGCCGCCAGGATTTCTCGTACGAGCAGCGGCTGTCGGTGGCACTGCTGTACCTGGTGTCGCAGTTCGCGCGCAGGCTGCTGAACGGGATGGACCGGCGGCTGCCGAAGGCGATCTTCCTGGACGAGGCGTGGGCGATCACCTCGACGCCGGAGGGGGCCAAGCTGGTGCCCGAGGTGTCCCGGATGGGCCGGTCGCGTAACACCGGGCTCATCCTGGTCTCGCAGAACGCCGGTGACCTGCTCCACGAGCAGGTCACGAACTGCCTCTCGGCGGTGTTCGCGTTCCGGTCCACCGAGCGGGTCGAGGTCGCGAACGTGATGGCGCTGCTCGGGGTGGAAGCCTCGGACGAGAACCGGGCGGTGCTGCGCAGCCTCGGGAACGGCGAATGCATCTTCCGCGACCTGGATGGCCGGGCCGGGCGGATCGGGATCGACCTGATCTCCGACGAATGGCGGCGGCGGCTGGACACCAACCCGACTCGCACCAGGCCCGTGCAGGCCAGCGAAGAGGCTGTCCAGGATGAGGTGGCCCAGGCGGAGGTTGTCGGCGACGGGGCTGTCCAGGCTGAGGCCGCCCAGGCGGAGGTTGCCGAGGACGGGATTGTCCGAGCTGAGCCTGCCCAGGCTGGAGTTGCCGAGGGTGGGGCTGCCGAGGGCGGGGCTGGCCCGTCGGAGGTTGTCCGGGACGGGGTTGTCCAGGCTGAGGCTGCCCAGGCTGAGGCCGCCCAGGATGAGCCGGACCAGGACGGGACTGCCCAGAACGGGACTGTCCAGGACGGGACTGCCGAGGAGAGGGCTGTCCAGGACGGGGGAGCGCGGGCTGAGGCCGCGCAGGAAGGCGCGGGGGACACGGGCGAAGGGGAAGCCGCCGCCGCAGCGGGCGCTGGCGGGGATCGCGGGGATGGGGGTGAGCCCCCCGGGATCCGCCCGCCCCGGGGCGAGCCAGCGATGTGACCAGGCAGTTAACCCGCACAGGTCAGGGGCGGTTCCGGGACGGTTCGAGCCGGAACCGGACAGCCCTTGCCGTCCTTCGAATGCTGCAGGAGTTGTTGATGGCCAGACGCTGCCGCACGGGCCGGAGCTGGTATCTCCGGGGCGCTTGCCTGGGCGGGGTGCTCGCCGCGGTGCTGGGGCTGTCCGGCGCGATCGGGGCCGGCCAGGGCGGGCAGCCGGTGGCCGCGCAGGCGAGCACGGCCGCGCAGGCGGGCCAGGGCGCGTCAGTATGGCAGTCCGGCGGGCGGGCGCCGGCCCTACGGCTCGACGCTGCGGTGCTGCCTGCCCGTTCGGGAAATTCGGCGGCCACCGGTTCCCGGGCCGCCGCAGGGGCGCCCGGCATGCCGGTGAACCTGGCGCCGGCGGTGGCCCCGGCCCGCGGCGGGTGGCCGGCCG
>JAIRTY010000828.1 GCA_031254715.1 Nocardiopsaceae bacterium
CTGGCCGTCCGGGCTGGCGGCGGCCGCCAGCCGCCCGGTCAGCTGCGTCCAGGCGAGGCCGGTCCCGGCCGCGAGGCAGCCGTCCACCACCGCCTCGGTGCCGAGCGCGCTGACCCGCACCTGCGGCCTGACCGGCGCGATGCGCTCAAGTTCCCTGGTCACCGCGTCGGCGAAGCCGGGTGCCTGGCCGATGCCGCCGCCGAGCACGATCAGCCCCGGATCCACGATGGTCACGATCGCGCACAGCACCCGCGCGACCAGAGCCGCCTCTTCGGCCACCACGGCCGCCGCCCGGTCGTCGCCTTTGGCCGCCGCGGTGAACACCCGCCGCGCCGAGACCGGGCCCCGGAGCCCGGCTCGCCGGGCGGCACGCACCACGGCCGACGCGGAGGCCGCGGCCTCCAGGGTGCCCCGCCGCCGGGCGTCCTGCGGGTCCGCGCCGTGGCCGCCGGACAGCGGCAGGTAGGCGATCTCGCCCGCCACTCCGTGACTGCCGCGGAAGAGCTGCCCGCCGATGACCAGGCCCATGCCGATGCCGGTGCCCACCGACACGAACGCAAAGCTCTCGACTTCGCGCCCGTGCCCGTGCGCCTGCTCGGCCATCGCCGCCGCGTCGACATCGTTCTCGATGACCAGCGAGTCCCCGAGCGCCTCCCGCAGCCGGGCCAGCACCGCCGGGCGGTCCCAGCCGGGCAGGTCACCGGTGAGGGATAGCGCCCGGCGGCGCGGGTCGTACACGCCCGGGCTGCCGATGACGGCCTGAATGATCTCTGCCGGGGCGAGGTTGGCCTGCGCGCACAGGTCCTCGGCCAGGCCGATCAGCTCCTCCGCGCGGCCGCGCCCGCTGGCCGCCCGGGACCTGGCCTCCGCCCGGGCCCTGACCCCGCCCGCGAGGTCGGCCAGGGCGCCGCGGACGTACTGCGCGCCGAGGTCGAGGCCCAGCACGAAACCCGCCTCGGGACGTATCTCATACAGCAGCGCCGACCTGCCGGGCCGGCCCATGCGCTGGCCGGCGGCGCGGACCAGGCCCGCCCGCTCCAGGTTCCCGAGCGCGACCGACACCGTCGGCTTGGACAGCCCGGACAGCCGGGCCAGGTCGGCCCGCGAGCACTGGCCCAGCTCGCGGATATGGCCGAGCAGCAGCTGCTCGTTGAGTGCGCGGATCAGCCGGGGACGCGCGGCCGCCACCGCCCCGGATGCGCCAGCCGGCATCACCGTCACTGCCACCTCCGCCTGCATCCTGCCTCATCTCCGCGCAGTGCGCAGCAAGGGCGTATCCCGCAGATCCCGGCCGGCCGCACGCTCTCCGTCCGGGTGCGCTCCGCCCGCCCTGCGCGCCGGCCCGCTGCGCGGCGGGCCGGCGGCCGGGGCCATGGCGCACCCGCCGGTGCTCCGTCACGATGTCGACAGCGGGAGCAGCGAGGGCCTTGTCCGGCCGTGATAGTTAGGATACTATCCTAACCAAATTTATGCCATACTACCTAAAAGTGTCCCTGACCTCCCACAATAGAAGGCTTAGTGGATTCGTCGGTCGTACTCGGACTAGATTTCGGTGGCTCCAAGATCGCCATCGCGGTCTGCGTGCCCGCGGGGGACAGGCTCGGCTCGGTCACCGTTGCCAGCGGCGGCGAGCTCGGCGCCCGGGCCAGCTTCGAGCGCGGCATCCAGGCCGCCCGCGACCTGCTGGCGTCGGCCGCCCCCGGCGCGACGATCGCCGCGGTGGGGGTGTCGACGTTCGGGATCCCGTTCGAGGACCGGGTGGAACTCGCGCCCGCGATCGACGGCTGGGGCGAGCTGCCGCTGGGGCGCGAGCTGCGCGCCGCCTTTCCCGGCATCCCGGTCCGGATGGCCACCGACGCCAAGGCGGCGGCCGGCGCCGAGGCCCGCTGGGGCGCTCTGGCAGGCGCCGACCCGGCCGTCTACCTGAATCTCGGCACCGGCCTGTCCGCCGCCCTGGTGACCGGCGGCCAGGTCGTCGCCGGCGCGAACGGCGCGGCCGGGGAGATCGGCTACAGCCTGCGCGCCGTTTCCGACGTCGGGCTCGGCTCCGCCGCCCGGGTCCCGCTGGAGGACATGGTCAGCGGCAAGGCGCTGGCCCTGCGGGCGAGCGGCCATGCCGGGCCGGACGGCCCAGCCGCGTCGGCCGCCGACGTGTTCGCGGCCGGTGATGGCCAGCCGGAGCTCGGCCGGCTGCGCACCGAGTTCGTCACCGAGCTGGCATACCACCTCGTCAATATCGCTATCTGCATCAACCCGGCCCGGATCGCCGTGGGCGGCGGCATGGTCGGGTCGTGGCATCGGCTGCAGCCGCTGCTGCAGCAGGCCCTGGACGCAGGCGCCCCGTTCCCGCCCGAGCTCGTGGCCGCCCGCTTCCCCTCCGACGCACCGCTCATCGGCGCGGTCGCGCTCGCCATGGACGCTGCCGCGGCGGGAGACCCCGCCGGCGGCGCGCCCGTCCCTGTCTGGAACACCGTCAGTGAGGGATCATCGTCATGAGACGCATAGCAATTATCGCCGTCCTGTCGGCTGCCGCACTGGTGGCGGCCGCCTGCGGCGGCAGTTCGTCGTCGTCGTCCGGTGGGTCGTCGGGCCCGAGCGGCTCGCTCACCATCGACAACGAGAGCGGCGGGACCTGGGCCTGCGACTTCAACCCCTTCAACCTGAACGACATCAGCTTCTCGAACGGCAACATCTACGAGCCGCTCGTCTTCGTGAACGCGCTCCAGAACGCCAAGGCGAGCCCGTGGCTGGCCACCAAGTGGGCCTGGGGTAGCGGCGACAAGCAGCTCACCTTCACGATCCGCAACGGGGTGAAGTTCTCCAACGGCACGCCGCTGACGGCGGCGGATGTCGTCTACACGTTCAACCTGCTGAAGCAGCACAAGACCCTCGACATCAACTCCGTCTGGTCGGTGCTGTCCAGCGTCACCCAGCAGGGCTCAAACCAGGTGGTCATGAAGTTCAAGGCCGCCGGGGTGCCCTACTTCTACTACATCGGCGACCAGATCCCGATCGTGTCGAAGGCCATCTGGTCGAAGATCGCCAACCCGGTGACCTACCCGGACAAGCATCCCGTCGGCACCGGCGCGTTCACGATGGGCAAGTGCACACCGCAGAACATCACCTACAAGGCCAACCAGCACTACTGGCAGCCGGGCCTGCCGAAGGTCGGCACCGTGAACTACCCGGCGTTCCTGTCCAACGACACGGCCAACACCTACCTGGCCAACGGCCAGGCACAGTGGGGCAGCCAGTTCATCCCCAGCATCAAGCAGTTCTACCTGTCGAAGAACCCGGGCTACCACTACTGGTTCCCGCCGGTCGCCAACGTCACCCTGTTCATCAACCTGACGAACCCGATCCTGAAGAACGTGGCGGTGCGGCGGGCGATGGCGTATGCGATCAACCGGCCGAAGGTCTCATCGATCGGCGAGTACGGCTACGAGCCCGCCTCCAACCAGGCCGGCATCGCCACCCCGACGTTCGCCAGCTGGCTCGACAAGCAGCAGCTGGCCTCCTACGGCAATTACTCCTACAACCCGGCGAAGGCCATCTCCATCTTGCAGAACGCCGGCTTCAAGCGGGGCTCCAACGGGATCTTCCAGGCCCCCTCAGGCAAGCCGCTGTCCTTCACCGTCATCAACAACGGCGGGTTCTCCGACTGGGTGGCGTCGATGCAGGTCATCATCGCCAACCTGAAGGCCGTCGGCATCCAGGTGACACCGAGCAACGTGGCCTACAACACCTGGCAGACCGACATCTACACGGGCAAGTTCGACCTCGGGTACTACGGGCAGACCGGCGGGCCCTCCCCGTACTACGAACTGCGGCAGGACCTCTACTCGGGCAACACCGCGCCGATCGGCACCGCGGCCGGGTCCAACTTCGAGCGGTACAAGAACCCGGCCACCGACAAGCTGATCAACCAGTACGCCGCCACCACCGACCCGGCGGAGCAGCACTCGATCGTCAACCAGTTGCAGAAGGTCATGCTCTCCCAGGTGCCGGTGATCCCGGTCACCGAAGGGGTGGACTGGTTCCAGTACGACGCTGGCAGCTTCAGCGGCTGGCCCACCCCCTCCAACCCCTACGCCCGGCCGGCCATCTACATCTATCCCGACTGGGCGCAGGTGCTGATGCACCTGGTGCCCAAGAAGTAACGGCAGCCAGCCGCCCGGGGCCCTGGTCCCCTTGCGGGACCGGCCCCGGGCGGGAGGCTAGGAGGTAACCCCTGGTGACTCAGAGGAGGAGGGCATGAGGTTCGCGCTGCGCCGCCTGGGTTTCTTCCTGCTGACCCTGTGGGCGGCGCTGACGCTGAACTTCGTGCTGCCGCGGCTGATGCCCGGCAACCCGGCGCTGGCGATCCTCGGAAAGCTGAAGGGCGGAACCAGCCCGCAGGCCCTGCATGTGCTCGAGCAGCAGTTCGGCATCGGCACCCATCAGAACGTGGTCGTGCAGTACTTCGGCTACCTGGGGAACGTGGCGAGGTTCAACTTCGGTAACTCGCTGACCACCCAGACGGGCACGTCGGTGAGCCACATCATCCTGAACGCGATCCCGTGGACGCTCGGGCTGGTGGGGGTCACCACGGTGCTCGCATTCGTGCTGGGCACCGGCATCGGCATCGTCGCCGCCTGGCGGCGGGGAACCTGGCTCGACAGCATGATGCCGCCGTTCTTCGTGATCCTGACCGTCGTCCCGTTCTTCTGGCTCGGCCTGATCCTGATCCTGATCTTCGGCGTGAAACTGCGGGTGCTCCCCTACTTCTTCAGCTACACGTACACGGTGACGCCGTCGCTGTCGCTGTCGTTCATCGGGAATGTGCTCGAGCACGCCATCCTGCCCGCGTTCGCCCTGCTCATCACGACGATCGGCACCTGGATACTCACCATGCGCAACACCATGATCACTACGCTGGCGGAGGACTACGTGCGGATGGCCCGGGCCAAGGGCCTGCCCGGCAGGCGGGTCATGCTGGACTACGCGGCGAGGAACGCGATCCTGCCGAACCTCACCGGCTTCGCGATGTCGCTGGGGTTCGTGCTCGGCGGCGCGATCCTGGTCGAGTACGTCTTCAACTATCAGGGCGTCGGCTGGCTGCTGCTGCAGGCCGTCCAGAACACCGACTACCCGCTGATGCAGGCACTGTTCCTGCTGATCACGGTCGGCGTGCTGCTGGCGATCCTGCTGTCCGACCTCGCCACCGCCATCCTGGATCCCCGGACGAGGGGGGCGAGCTAGCGGTGGCCGCCCTTCGCGC
>JAIRTY010000064.1 GCA_031254715.1 Nocardiopsaceae bacterium
CGCTCTTCCGATCTCTGCTGGCCGCTCCGGAGGTGGAGTTCCTCTGCGAGGCCGCCGCCCAGGCGCTGCCGCCCGCCAGCCGGGCTGGTGCCGCCGCCCGCTGCTGACCGGGCGCCGGCGACTCAGCCCCGGCCGCCGGCCGCGCCGGTAGGCTGAATGCCCGGGCCGGGCAGCCCGGCGGACCTGGAGGGAAACAATGCCGTCGCTTCGATCTCGTACCGTTACCCACGGCC
Organism: Nocardiopsaceae bacterium; assembly: GCA_031254715.1. Taxonomy (GTDB): domain Bacteria; phylum Actinomycetota; class Actinomycetes; order Streptosporangiales; family Streptosporangiaceae; genus JAIRTY01. The sequence continues at coordinate 234 of JAIRTY010000064.1, forward strand.
GGAACATGGCGGGTGCGCGCGCCCTGCTGCGGGCCACCGGGGTAGCGCGCGAGGACATCGGCAAGCCGATCATCGCGGTGGCGAACAGCTTCACCGAGTTCGTTCCCGGCCACGTCCACCTGCGCGAGGTCGGCGAGGTGGTGGCCGGCGCGGTCCGCGCGGCCGGGGGCGTGCCGCGGGAGTTCAACACGATCGCGGTGGACGACGGCATCGCCATGGGCCACGGCGGGATGCTGTACTCACTGCCGAGCCGCGAGCTGATCGCCGACTCGGTGGAGTACATGGCGAATGCGCACTGCGCGGACGCGCTGGTGTGCATCTCGAACTGCGACAAGATCACCCCGGGCATGCTTATGGCCGCGCTGCGGCTCAACATCCCGGCGGTGTTCGTGTCGGGCGGCCCGATGGAGGCCGGCGTGAGCCGGGCAGGTGAGACCACGGGCGGGCCGGTCAAGCTCGACCTGATCGACCCGATGGTCGCCTCGGCCGACCCGTCGGTCTCCGAGGAGCGGCTCGCCGAGATGGAGGAGGCGGCCTGCCCGACCTGCGGGTCGTGCTCGGGCATGTTCACCGCCAACTCGATGAACTGCCTCACCGAGGCCATCGGGCTGGCACTGCCTGGCAACGGCACCACGCTGGCCACCCACACCGCCCGCCGCGCCCTGTTCGAGCAGGCCGGGCGGCTGGTGGTGGAGCTGACCAGCCGGTATTACGGCGACGGCGACGAGTCCGTGCTCCCCCGCTCGGTCGCCAGCCGGGACGCGTTCGAGAACGCGATGGCGCTGGACGTGGCGATGGGCGGGTCCACCAACACGATCCTGCACCTGCTGGCCGCCGCGCATGAGGCACGGGTCGGGTTCGGGCTGAAGGAGATCGACGAGCTGTCGCGGCGGGTGCCGTGCCTGTGCAAGGTCGCGCCCAGCAGCCATTTCCACGTCGAGGACGTGCACCGGGCGGGCGGGATCCCCGCCATCCTCGGCGAGCTGGACCGGGCGGGGGTGCTCAGTCACACCGTCCACACGGTGCACAGCTCGTCGCTGCGGGAGTTCCTCGACCGCTGGGACGTGCGGTCCGGGTCGGTGACGCCCGCGGCGCTGGAGCTGTTCCACGCCGCGCCAGGCGGGGTCCGCACCACCCGGCCGTTCTCGCAGTCCGCCCGCTGGGACGAGCTGGACCTGGACCGGGAGGCGGGCTGCGTCCGCGACCCCGGCCACGCCTACACGCCCGACGGCGGCCTGGCGGTGCTCTACGGCAACCTCGCCCCGGAGGGGGCGATCGTGAAGACCGCCGGGGTCCCGGCGGAGCTGTTCTCGTTCTCCGGCCCGGCAAAGGTGTTCGAGAGCCAGGAGGCCGCGGTGGAGGGCATCCTGGCTGACCGGGTGACCGCGGGCGACGTGGTGATCATCCGGTACGAGGGCCCCAGCGGCGGGCCGGGCATGCAGGAGATGCTGTACCCGACCAGCTTCCTCAAGGGCAAAGGGCTGGGCCGGGCGTGCGCCCTGATCACCGATGGCCGGTTCTCTGGCGGCACCTCGGGCCTGTCCATCTGCCACGTGGCCCCGGAGGCCGGCGCGGGCGGGCTGATCTCGCTCGCCGCCGACGGGGATCAGGTGCGGATCGACATCCACGCCCGCGAGCTGACGCTGGACGTCCCGGACGCCGAGCTGGCCGCACGCCGGGAACGGCTGCTCGCCGGTCTTGGCGGCTACCTGCCCGCCGGCCGCGACCGCCCGGTCAGTGAGGCGCTGCGGGTCTACGCGGCGCTGGCCACGTCGGCGTCCACCGGCGCCGTGCGGGACCTGGGACGGCTGCCCGGCCCGGCCCGGCCAGCGGCCGGTGCCGCGGTGACCCCGCCCGCCGGCCCGGCAGTTCCCCGAGCGGGCGCGACCGCCCCGCGAGAGCCGGCCTGACCCGGCCGCGCCCGCAGGCTTAATCACGCAATGGCGGCAGCGCGAGACTGGGTGGCGGGAGCGCGCCCGCGCACGCTCCCCGCGGCCATCGTCCCGGTGGTGGTGGGCAGCGGCGTTGCCTTCGGCTATGGCCGGTTTTCCTGGTGGCGGGCCCTGCTGGCGCTGGCCGTCGCGCTGGCCATGCAGATCGGCGTGAACTACGCGAACGACTACAGCGACGGCATCCGCGGCACCGACGTGCGCCGGGTCGGCCCGGTCCGGCTGGTCGCAGCGGGGCTGGCACCAGCCCGGCAGGTGCTGGCGGCGGCGGTGGCCTGCTTCCTGGCGGCCTGCCTGGCCGGGCTGGCACTGGCGGCCGTCACCACCTGGTGGCTGGTGCTGCTAGGAGCGGCTGCGGTGGTCGCGGCCTGGACCTACACCGGTGGCAGCTGGCCCTACGGCTACCGGGGCCTGGGCGAGGTGGCCGTGTTCGTCTTCTTCGGCGTCGCAGCCGTCACCGGGACCGCGTACGTGCAGATGGGCAGGCTCACCTGGCTGGCGGTGGCCGCCGCGGTCCCGGTCGGCCTGCTGGCGTGCGCGCTGCTGGTGATCAACAATCTGCGCGACATCCCGTCCGACTCGGTGGCCGGCAAACGCACCCTGGCGGTCATGATGGGGGATCACCGCACCCGGGTGCTGTACGCGGCCTGTGCGCTGGTCCCGTTCGCGGTGGCGGCGGTCATCGCCCCGGCCCGGCCGCTGGCGCTGCTGGCCCTCGTCACGGTGCCGCTGGCGCTGGCGCCGGTCCGGGTGGTCCGCTCCGGCGCGGACGGGACCGCGCTGATCGCCGCACTGGGCCGGACCGGCCGGCTGCAGCTAGCCTTCGGCGTCCTGCTGACGATCGGCCTGGCCGTCCGGCTCTGACTGCTTCTGGGCCGCCGGTCCGTTGACCGGGCCGTTCACCGGGGGCGAGATGCCCGGCGCGGAGATGCCAGGCGCGGAGATGCCCGGCAGCGCGGCGGCCTCGGCCTGGACCGCGGCGACCTCCGACTCGACGGCTTTGACCGCTGCCTCCGCCGCAGCCGACCCGGCTGGCTGGTGCCGCTGCTGCCGCTGGCGGTCGGCTCCGGGCCCGTCCGGCTGGCCCCCTGCGCCCGGCTTCCCGGCCGGCCGCGCTCCCTCCGCCCGGTCGAACGCGCCGCTCAGCGACTTCATGGCGGTGGTCAGCTCGCTGGGGATCATCCATACCGTGTTGCCTTCGCCCTGCGCAAGCTGCGGCAGGGCCTGCAGGTACTGGTAGGCGAGGAGCTTCGGGTCCGGGTCACCCTCGTGGATCGCCGCGAACACGTTGTCGATGGCCTGGGCCTGGCCCTCGGCCCGCAGGATCGCCCCCTGCCGGTCCCCTTCCGCCCGCAGGATGGCGCTCTGCTTCTCGCCTTCCGCGGTGAGGATCTTGGACTGGCGCTGGCCCTCGGCGGTGAGGATCGCGGCCCGCTTCTCCCGCTCCGCCCGCATCTGCTTCTCCATCGCGTCCACGACGCTCTTGGGCGGGTCGATCGCCTTGATCTCCACCCGGGTGACCCGGATGCCCCACTTGCCGGAGGCGTCGTCGAGCACGCCCCGCAACATGGTGTTGATCCGGTCCCGCGAGGTGAGGGTCTGCTCCAGGTCCATGGAACCGATGACGCTGCGCAGCATCGTGGCGGTCAGCTGCTCGATCGCCTGGATGTAGTCCACGATCTCGTAATCGGCCGCTCGCGGGTCGGTGACCTGGAAGAACAGCACCGTGTCGATGGTGACGACGAGGTTGTCCTCGGTGATGACCGGCTGGCCACGGAAGGACACCACCTGCTCGCGCAGGTCGATGAGCGGCTTGACCCGGTCGATGAACGGGATGATGAAGTTCATCCCGGGTTCGAGGGTCTTGCGGTAACGGCCCAGCCGCTCGATATTGCGCGCCCTGGCCTGCGGCACGATCCGGACGGTCTTGATCACGAGCACAGCCATCAGCAGAACGACCACCAGGCCGACAATGATTCCGGCCACTTCCATCACTACTCCCGTGGATAGACAAGAGCTGTCGCGCCATCGATCTTGAGGACGTCGACGGTGCTGCCGGCCGGGATGACGAGGGTCTCGTCATAGGGCCGGGAGGACCATTCCTCGCCGCCGATCCGGATCCGGCCGGCGTACGCGCTGACGTCTTCCAGCACCAGGGCGGAGCGCCCGACCAGGGCGGCGGTGCCGGTCCGCAGCGGCGGGGGCTGCTTGATGTGGCGCATGGCGATCGGCCTGACCACTCCCAGGCCGGCCACCGCCGCCACCGCGAACGCGATCAACTCGGCCGGCAGCCCGAGGCCGGCCGCCCCCACCACTCCGCCGGCCGCCGCCGCCACCGCGAGCAGGCCGAGCGCCAGCGTCCCGGTGAGAATCTCGGCGCCGCCCAGCAGCGCAGCGGCGATCAGCCAGATGACCCACGAATCCATGGCCGCTCCCGAACCGGGCCGACACCGGGGACCACGGCGGACAGGAACTTCCTGCTTCGGTCCTAATGCACAGTAACTCCGCCGGGCCCGCATCACCACGTCAGCAGCCCAGGAAAGGGCCAGGCGGGAAGGGGTCAGGCCAGGCGTTCCCGCAGCGACAGCGCCCGGCCGGGGTGATCGGTCACCACCACGTCAACCCCGGGATCGGCCAGCCACCGGGCCAGCGCCTGGTCGTTGTTGACGGTCCAGACCATGGTCCGCAGCCCCCTGGCGCGGCAGTCGGCGAGCCTCGCGGGGGTCGCCAGCCGCCGGTGCAGCACCGCCCAGTCAGCCCGGCAGGCGGTCACCCGGTCCAGCCGGGAGCGGGCGGGCCGCCGCGCCCGGTGCAAGCCCTCCCGTAGCGTGTCGGGCAGGTCGGCCCCGAGCGCGAGCCCGGCGGATACCCCAGGGAAGCGCCGCTTGATCCCTGCGATCAGCCCGGCGTCGCCGGTCGTGACCACGAAGCCGTCCGGGCCGAGCAGGCCGAGCGCGCGCGCCACCACCCGGTGGGAGCTGCCCGCGTCCTTGAGGTCGAGTTGCGCGATCGCCCTGCCAGCCAGCAGCGTGAGCAGCCGTTCCGCCCGTGGCACCGGATAGCCGGCGAGCTGGCAGAGCCGCGGGTAACTGAGCCGGTGCACCGGGGCCAGCCAGCGCGGGGCCGAGTGACAGGCGACCAGCACGCCGTCGGCGCACCGCCGCACGTCCAGCTCGGCGTACTCGGCGCCGGCCGCCAGCGCATCCGCGTACGCCTGGTAGGTGCCGGGCGGTGCGGTCTCCGAGCCGCCCTGGTGGGCCGAGACGGCGGCCCGGCGGGCCGGGATGCCGGCCCGGGCCGGCGGCCGGGGAGTGCCGGGCTGCCCGGTCACGGCTGGCCGGCGGGCCGGGCCCGCGGCGCCCCGGCCAGCAGCGGCAGGGCCACCTCGTCCACGATCTCGCAGATGACCCGGTCCGGGATGGGCGCACCGTGGGTAAGGAAGTACTGCAGCAGCAGCACCGGAGCGGCGGTCAGCGCGAACGCCCCGGGCGGCGGTCCGGTCCGCTCGCCCCGGGCCGAGGCACGGGCCATCACCTCCGTCAAGAGCTTTCCCCGGGTGCCGGTCACCCGCGCCCGGACCGCGGCGGTACGTTCCGGGTCGGCCAGCGTCTCTGCCAGCACCCCCCGTACCGCCTCGCCGAACGGGCCGCCCAGCCGTCCCGCCATTTCCCGCAGCAGTGCCAGCAGATCCCCGCGCAGGCTGCCGGCGTCGGGCAGGGACTGCGGGCCGGGGCCGGTATGGCCGAGCGCGTCGGCCACCAGCTCCGCCCGGCTGGGCCAGCGCCGGTACAGGGACGCCTTGCTGGCCCGGGCCCGGGCGGCGATCCGTTCCATGGCCATGCCGGAGTAGCCGGATTCCGCGAGCTCGGCCAGTGCCGCGTCGCAGATCGCCGTGAACAGGGCGTCGCCGCTGCGACGGGGCGCCCGCCGGTGATCGGGGGTGCTCGCCGGCGGCTCGTTGTCAGTGCTGCTCATCGGCATCCCAAGGGGGCCCAGCGGGAAGAGCGTCCGGCCCATACGTTAACCTCTAGCAGAGAACGGACCGTACTCATGGTATCCAGGCTGGCGGCCCCTCCGCCAGGCACGGGGTGTCGGCAGCGGGCGGGGGTACCGGGGACGAGCACGGTCCCTGCGGGACGATTACCTGCGGGACGGGGCATGGCGGCTGGCACTGCGGCACGGGGCACGGTTACTGCGGTATCCGGCACAGCGCTGGGCAGGCCGGCATGATCGACCTGGAACTGACCTGGCAACAGGCGGCGGGCGTGGCGGCGGTCCTGCTGCCGGCCGCGGCCATCGCGGCCCGGTCGGGGCGGCCGCGGGTGGCCCGCGCCGCGGCGTTCGGCCGCGAGGCCGGCATCCTGGTCGCGTTGTTCGGGCTCTGGCAGTTCGCGGGCAGCTTCGCGTCCGCATCCCCGTCGGTCGCGCTGGATCGGGCCGCGTGGATCTGGCACGCCGAGCGCGCGGTGCATGCGCCCAGCGAGGCGGCGCTGCAGCACGTGTTCCTCCCCTATCCGCCGCTGATCCAGCTGTCCAACCTGTATTACGCGTCGCTGCACTTCATGGTTCTGGTCGGCTGCCTGGTCTGGCTGTTCACGCGGCACCGCGACCAGTACCGGCGGGTCCGCACCACCGTGGTCCTGTTCACCGGCATCTCGCTGTTCATCCAGTTCATGCCGGTGGCGCCGCCCCGGCTGCTGCCCGGGGACAGCATGACCGACACGGCGATCCAGTACGGGCAGTCGGTCTACGGCTCGGTCGGCGGGTTCAGCGCCGACCAGCTCTCGGCCATGCCATCGGTCCACGTCGGATGGGCGGTGCTGGTCGCGGTGGTGGCGGTGCGCATCTCGGGCAGCCGGTGGCGGTGGCTGGCGCTCCTCTACCCGGCCCTGACCACCCTGGTCGTGGTCATCACCGCGAACCACTTCTGGCTGGACGGGATCGTCGCCGCGGTACTGCTCGGCCTGGTACTGGCCGTGCAGGCGGCGGCGCGCGAGGCCGCCCCGGCGCTCGGCCCGGCCCTCTCCCGGGCCTGGCCCGCACTGCCAGCGCGGCTCCGGCCGCGGCGGGCCGGCGCCAGCCAGGCACCTGCGGCCGCAGAGCCGGAACGGCTGGCTATTCACATCGGCCCGCCGGCGCGAGGATCATGGGAGGATCGCGAACCGCAAGGGGGTTCCCATGACCGCACCGGCCCTCCCGTCCTACCAGCACGGGACCTCTGAGCTGCCGCTCCTCGGCGAGACGATCGGAGCCAACCTGCGCCGGATCGCGGCCGCCAACCCGGACCGGGAGGCCGTGGTCGACGTGCCCTCGGGCCGGCGGTGGACCTACCGCCAGCTGGACGCCGATACCGACGTCCTGGCCAGCGGCCTGATCGAGGCCGGGCTCCAGGCCGGCGACCGGCTCGGGATCTGGGCGCCGAACTGCGCCGAATGGGTGCTGCTCCAGTACGCCACCGCCAAGGCCGGCGTGATCCTGGTGAACATCAACCCCGCCTACCGCAGCCATGAACTTGCCTACGCGCTGCGCCAGTCCGGCGTGCGGGTGCTGGTCAGCGCGGAATCGTTCAAGACGAGCGATTACCGCGCCATGGTCGACGAGGTCCGCGGCGGCCTTGATCAGCTCGAACGGGTCATCTACCTCGGGACGCCGGAATGGCAGGCGCTGGCCGCGCCCACCGGGAGTGGGCCGGTGCTCACCGCTCTGGCCGGACGCGAGGCCGGGCTGTCCTTCGACGACCCGATCAACATCCAGTACACCAGCGGGACCACCGGGTTCCCCAAGGGCGCCACCCTGTCCCACCACAACATCCTCAACAACGGGTTCTTCATCGGCGAAGGGTGCCGCTACACCGAGGCGGACCGGGTCTGCATCCCGGTGCCGTTCTACCACTGCTTCGGCATGGTGCTTGGCAACCTGGCCTGCACCACCCACGGCGCCTGCATCGTGATCCCGGCGGCCGGATTCGAGGCCGCCGCCACGCTGCGGGCGGTGCAGGACGAGGCGTGCACCTCCCTGTACGGGGTGCCGACCATGTTCATCGCCGAGCTCGGCCTGGCCGGCTTCGCCTCCTACGACCTGTCCAGCCTGCGGACCGGCATCATGGCCGGCTCCCCGTGCCCGGTCGAGGTGATGAAGCGCGTGATCAGTGAGATGCACATGGCCGAGGTCACCATCTGCTACGGGATGACCGAGACCTCTCCGGTCTCCACCCAGACCGGCGCGGACGACGACATGGAACGGCGGGTGTCCACCGTCGGCCGGGTCCACCCGCACGTGGAGGTCAAGATCATCGAGCCGGAGACCGGGCTGGTCGTGGCCCGCGGACAGCCCGGGGAGCTGTGCACCCGCGGCTACTCGGTGATGCTCGGATACTGGGACGACATCGACCAGACCCGGGCCGCCATCGACCCGGCCCGCTGGATGCACACCGGCGACCTGGCGGTCATGGACGAGGCCGGGTACGTGAACATCGCCGGCCGGATCAAGGACATGGTCATCAGGGGCGGCGAGAACATCTACCCGCGGGAGGTGGAGGAGTTCCTCTACACCCACCCGGACATCCTGGACGTCCAGGTGATCGGGGTGCCGGACACCACGTATGGCGAGGAGCTGTGCGCCTGGGTGAAGCTCCGGCCCGGCCGCTCGCTGACCGCTGACGACCTGCGGGCCTTCTGCGGCGGGAAGGTCGCGCACTACAAGATCCCGCGTTACCTGCGGATCACCGACGAGTTCCCGATGACGATTACCGGCAAGGTGCAGAAGTTCAAGATGCGCGAAGTCTCGGTCGGCGAGCTGGGCCTGTCCGGCGCCGCCGGCACCCCGACAGCCTGACCGGGCAGGCGCGGGTCGCGGCCGCTGCCGGGAGCAAGACCGCACGCCAGGGCATCCAGGCTCGCCGGTGAGCCCGAACGATGGGCTCTGAGCGGCTAAGCTACTCTCCTGTGCTGATCGCATGCGCTGGGTAACTGACGCGAAACGGGGCCCCCGATCAGGGCCGGGCGGGAACCCTGCGGCCGGCTCGCGCGTTTGCCCGCCACGGGTGACATCTCAGCCTGCCGCCGGCCGGGCGCGGAGCCGACCTGACCGGAGCCTTACCCCAGGAAGGACGGTGCCGTGCTGGCCGGAAGCCGAGCCAGGAAGCCGCGGACAGCGGACACGCCCGGGCCGCCCCGGGGGCTTTCCCGCCTGCTACGTGGCGGGCCGGCGGCGCGCGGCAGCGCCGCGCTTGCGGCCTGCGCCCTGCTGGCGGCCGCCTGCTCGCCCGCGGCGGGCCCGCCCCCGGCGCGCAGGAGCGCGGCGGCAGGCGCCAGGACCCCGCAGTCGCGCCCCGCCGCGGCGCCCGCCGACCGGGTGCTGCAGGTCACCCCGGCCGCCTTTCAGCTGCCGTCCGGGATCTCGCGCGAGGTCGTGTTCAGCCGCGGCGGCAGCCTGCTGATCGCGGGCGGGCTCACCCAGCGGGGCACCTCCGCCGCGGCGCTGACCCAGGTGAACCCGGTGACCGGCAAGGCCGTCCGGGCCGGCAGCCTGACCGCCCCGACCCACGACGCCGCCGGCGCCATGGTCGGCGGGCGCCCGTTCCTGTTCGGCGGGGGCGACCAGGGGCCAGTGCCAGCGGTCCAGGCGCTGCGCCCCGGCGGCCGCGCCACGGTCGCGGGCAGGCTCCCCGGGTCCCGCTCCGACCTCGCCGCGGTCGATATCGGCCGGACCACGTATGTGCTCGGCGGCTTCGACGGTGCCCGGTATGACGGGAGCGTGCTGGCCACCACGGACGGCAGCCGCTTCCGGACGGTGGCCAGGCTCCCGGTGCCGGTCCGGTACGCGGCCGTCGCCGCCGTCGGCCGCCAGATCTGGGTCTTCGGCGGCCAGGCGGCCGGGGGAATCACCGACACCATCCAGCGGATCACCCCCGCCACCGGTGCCGCCACCATTGCAGGCAGGCTGCCGCACCCGGTCACCGGCGCGGCCGCCATTGCGCTGGGCGGGAAGATCTACCTGGCCGGCGGCCAGGTAGCCGCCGGAGCGCACGGCCCGGTTGCCGGCCCCGCCGCCCCGCTGGCCACCAGCGCCGCGGTGCGCGGGTTCGACCCAGCCCGCGGCACGCTCACAGCCGCCGGGCACCTCCCGGTTCCTGTCGCCTACGCCGCGGCGGCGGTGCTGGGCCGGACCGGTTTCCTGATCGGCGGTGCCGACGGGAGGCAGGTGGTCCC
>JAIRTY010000108.1 GCA_031254715.1 Nocardiopsaceae bacterium
AGGGCCGGGCCGCCGGGGCGTAGATGATCACGGACCGGTTCTCGAACGCCTCCCGGTAGCCGGCCGGGTCGGCGCGGAATGCCGCCAGGTCGAACTCCCCGCGGGCACCCCGGTAGAGCACGACGTACCGGATGTCCTCGCGCGCGATCGCGGCAGCGGCGGCGCAGCTTCCGGGATGCTGCAGCACTTCCTGGGATTCCAGCAGCGGCCTGCGGCCGGCCGGGGGCAGCGACCTGGGATGGCGGACCCGCCGCGGGAGGTAGTACTGGAGGCCGGAGTAGCCGCCCATGGCAAGCACAGACCGCTGGCTGATCCCCTGGTTCATGAACGTCGACACGATCGTGCCGCCAGAGTTGTGCCGCTGGAGCCAGTGCCCGGCCGCTACCACCGGCGTGCTGAGCAGCCGGGCCGGGCCTGATTCGGCGCGCACCCCCTGCAAGGTCTCCGCCCCGGCGGCCGCGACCGGGATGATCAGCGCGAGCGAGGTCGCCAGCGCCCGGGCGGGCGACAGCGCGGGGAGCTGGCCGGTCCCGGCCCGTGCCAGTGCCTGCCACAGGGACTTGACGATCAGCCCGAGGGCCAGCGCGCCGGTCACCGACAGCGCCGCGCCGAGATCGCGCTCGAACCGGTACGGGAAGCCGTCCGCGGAGGTCCGGCTGCCCAGGTACATCGCCAGGCACCACAGCAGGATCAGCGCCGCCGCGCAGGCCTGCGGCGGCGACAGCCGCGACCGCAGGCCCATCGCCAACAGCACCGCCCCGAGCACGCCGAGCCAGACGATGGCGGGCGTGAGCTGCGAGGCCAGCTCGCCGGCAGGGGGGACCGGCTGGCTGCCAAGCACGATGGAAACCGCCTGTGACGAGGCGGAATTGTCCGCGATGGGCCAGCCGATGCCGTAGGCGTACCAGCCGTAGCAGATGGCGAGCACGCTCTGCGCCAGCAGCCCCCACAGCACCATCCGGGCGTCCGCCCGGTACCGCCGGTACCAGAGGTAGGGCAGCGCGGTGACCGCGGCCAGCACCACGATCACCGCCTCGTACAGGGTCGCCACCTGGTGGTAGAAGACCGGGGCCGCGCCCAGCACCGCCACCAGCGCCGCGGTTCGCCAGCCCGGCGACTGGTACAGCGCGATGAGCGCGGCGATGCCCATCACGATCAGGAAGTAGGCGCTGACCAGGTCGGGGTACCGGCCGCTGGCGAGCCCCGCGTAGGCGCCGTGGAGCACCAGGCCGGCCAGGGCGGCGGCCGCGATGCCGTAACCGCGGCCCCACAGCCTGGTGGCCACCGCGTAGGCGGCCAGGGCGGTCAGCACCAGCAGCGCCGGTGCCAGCACCGGGTACAGCTCCAGCGGAGGCAGCCCGGACAGCCGGGAGATGACGGCGCTCATCGCCGGGAACCCGGGCGGGTAGATCAGGTAGTCCCGGTACGAGCCGTGGGCGAGCATCTGCTCGGCCATCACCGCATGGGAGAAAGAGTCAAGCCCGCGCACCGACGGCCAGTCGTACCTGAGCACCGGCTCATAGGAGCGCACCGCGGTCAGCGCCAGCACGACGGCGAGCGCCGCGCCGCGCGCCGCGGCCACCGCGCGCGGACCTCGCCCCGGGCTCGCGGCAGCGTCCGCGGTCGCGGCCGGCCCGGCCGGCTCAGCCGGCCCGTCCGGCTCGAGCAGCCCGGCCGATCCTGGCGGGGAGGGGGCGGCTGTGGCCGGCGGCCCGGCCGGGACGCCCATCCCGATGACGACCCCGGCCAGGACCATCAGCCCCAGCGTGACCAGGATCAGCCAGTCGGCGTGGCGGCCCGGCGCCAGCGCCACCACCAGCGCCAGCACCGCTCCGGCGGCAAGCAGCGCGACCGCCCACGGGTTCCTGATCGCAGGCAGCCTGGGGAAGACCGGCCCGGCCTGGCCGCGGGCGGCGCCCCGCAGCACCGTGACGGCTATCCCCGACATCAGCACGATGCCGGTGGCGGCCAGGGAGATCCACCAGGTGACCCCGGACCCGGCCAGCCGCGTCAGCACGACCGCCACGACCGGCACCGACGCCAGCGACAGCGCGCAGGAGTACGCGAGCCGCTCGGCCAGGCCAGCGGCCGGGCGCAAGAAGACAGCCCAGAAGTAGCCCGGCAGCGCCACCGCGGCCACCGCCGCGCCGAGGGCACGGATCAGATCAACCAGCATCGCCCACCATCTGCGCAGGCGACCGCCAGCTGGTACTGGGTCCCCGCACTTCAGCACCGTACCCGGCCAGCTGACCTGCTTTAGGACATTTGCGGATACCTGCGGACAAGATCGTTACAGCAGCCCGCTGGGCGGCGGGGCGGCCAGAGCGGGTGCCGCGATCAGCGAGGGCGGCGGCCGGGCCCGGCCGCCGGCTACTCCTCCGGCAGCAGCGACAGCCGCAACCGCCGCAACCGTTCCGGATCCGCTATCACATCGATGGCGGAAACCTTGCCCGCGGCGGTCACCGTCAGGGCCAGCACGACCCGCAGCCGGCCAGCGGGCGCCAGCACGATCCCCACCGAGCCGTTCACCAGGGCCAGCCGCGACCCGGCGGCCAGCGCGCTGGCTCCGGCCGCGCCCCGGGCCACCTTCTGCAGCCCGCGGAGCACCACCGGCCTGCCGGACGGGACGGCGGCGCCGTCGGCCCGCGCCGTCACGTCGGCGTCCAGCACCGCGACCAGGGCCGAGAAGTCGCCGCTGCGGGCCGCGGCCAGGAACGCGGCGGCCACCTGCCGCTGGCGGGCGAGGTCGGCGGGGCGGCCCGGGCCCGGCGCGCCGCTCACCCGCCGCCGGGCCCGGCTTGCGAGCTGCCTGGCGGCCGCCGGTGACCGCCCCAGCACCGCGCCCACCTCCCCGAACGGCATCGCGAACATGTCGTGCAGCACGAACGCGAGCCGCTCGGCGGGCGTGAGCGTATCCAGCACGACCAGCAGCGCCAGGCCCACCGAATCGGCGAGCACCGCCTCGTCCTCCGGGACCTCCAGCACGGCGGCCGCCACGCCCGGGCCTTCCCCGCCCGCGCGGGCGCGGGCCGCCGCCTCGGCGGGAACCGGCCACGAATCGCCGACCGGCTCCTCCTGCCGGTACCGGCGCGTCCGCAGCATGTTGAGCGACACCCGCGCGACCACGGTCGTCAGCCAGCCGCCCAGGTTCTCCACGTCGCTGGTGTCCGCGCCGGCCAGCCGCAGCCAGGTGTCCTGCACCGCGTCCTCGGCATCGGTGAGCGAGCCCAGCATGCGGTAGGCCACCGCCCGCAGGTGGTCACGGTGCTGCTCGAAGGCCGCTGCCAGCCAGTCGGTGTCGGTCATGTCACGTTCCCTCGGTACCGGGTGTCACCAGACTGACACCCGGGCCAGCGCCGGTGTGACGTGCGGGCCTGTTCCGACCGTCCAGGTAACCCTGAGTAAAGATTCGGGAAGACCTACAAATGTCCTAAGAGTTCCCTATGTCCCGGCCACTGGCCAGCCGCGCGCCTACGCTCCCATTGCGTGCGCGGTTTACGCTCGCCACCCCGGTGAGCGACGCCACGGATGCATGGCTACATATGGACGTGTCCCCCGCCCGCGTCACCACCGTCCGGGTAGCGGTGCACTCATCGCACCGGCTGCTCCGCGACACGCTGGCCGCGTTCCTGGCCGGCCACCCGGACATCACCGTCGTCGGGAAAGTTGCGGAAGCGGCCGGCATCGTCACGCTCTGCGAGCTGCGGCAGCCGGACGCCGTCGTCCTGAACGCCGGGTGCTGCCTGCATGAGATCGCGGCTCCGGCCGGGGGCCTGACACAGCGGTTCCCGGAGCTGAACGTGATCGTCACCTACCGGGACGCCTCGAAGCAGGAGCTGGCCGCTGCCTGCAGCGCGGGCGTGACATCACTCGTCCCCGAGTCGCACGGCCCCGGCGCGGTGCTCGCGATGCTGCGGCGGCGAGGTCGCAGCGTGCGGGCGAGCCGGGCGGGCCTTACCGACCGGGAGGTGGAGCTGGTCGTCCTGCTGGGCTCCGGGCACAGCGTCGCGGAGATCGCCGAGTTGCT
>JAIRTY010000116.1 GCA_031254715.1 Nocardiopsaceae bacterium
GCCGGTCAGCAGCGAACACGGCTGGAAGCTCGGCCGCATCACCGACCCGTTCGGGCACCACTGGGAGATCGGCACACCCCTCGGGCCATGGCCGCCCTGAACAACACACGGCCCAACCAGCCCCGCGCCTAGCTTCTCCGGATTCGCGGACGGGCCCGCTGCGGTGATCATGCTGCCGCAGCGGGCGGCGTCAGCCTGAGCGCCTGCTCAGCTGTTCGCCGTCGCGGCCCAGTGGTAGCGGTGCTCGGGCCGGCCGCTGGCGCCGTACCTGAGCCTGATCGCGACCCTGCCGAGATCATGCAGGTGGGTGAGGTAGCGCTGGGCGGTGGCCCGGCTCATCCCGGTCCGCGCGGCGATCTCCGATGCTGACAGGTCACCGTCGCAGCCGGTCAGCAGCTGCTCTACGGCGGCCAGCGTGTAGTCCGACGTGCCCTTGGCGGCTGCGTCCGAGGTGCGCAGCGCGCCGTATACCCGGTCCACGCCGCGCTGGTCGGCGGTGCGCAGTGTGTCCAGCCGCGAGCGCATCTGCGCATACGACAACAGCTTGTCGCGGAGGGCGGCGAAGCTGAAGGGCTTGAGCAGGTAATGCAGGGCACCGTGCTGCATGGCGGCGCGGACACTGTCGGCGTCCTTGGCCGCGGTGATGACGATAACGTCCACCTCCGGATGGTCCTCCCGCCGCAGGCGCGCCACCACGTCGAGGCCGTGCTCGTCGGGCAGGTACAGATCCAGCAGCAGCAGGTCGGGCCGGAGCCGGTCCACCGCCTCGATCGCCGCGGCCGCGCTGTGCACCTGGGCGACCGCCTCGAACCCGGCGACCTTGGCCAGGTAGGCGGCGTGGATCGCGGCCACCCGGTAATCGTCGTCCACCACCACAGTCCGGATCATGACGGCACCATCGGCTCGCTGGCCGCCGCGGCCGCCAGGCAGCCGGGGAGAGTCACGGTGAACACCGCTCCCCCGTCCCGTCCCACGCTGACCATCCCGCCGCGGCGCTGGGCGATCTGCCGGACGAGGGCCAGGCCGAGGCCGCGGCGGGCGCCCGTGGGCGAGGACTTGCTGGTGAAACCATCGGTGAAGACGGCCTCGCTTTCGTCCGGGACTCCTGGCCCGGAGTCGCGCACCCGGATCAGCAGGTCCGCGCCGGCCGAGACGATCGTCAGCTCGGCCCAGCGTGACCCCGCGGCCTGAGCTGTCGCCTCGATGGCGTTGTCGATCAGGTTGCCGGTTACCGTCAGCACCTCGCTGATGCCGGTGATCGCGCCGTCCACCCGGCAGTCGTCCGCCACCCGCAGCTCCACCCCCCGCTCGCCGGCCAGCGCCGACTTGGCCAGGATGAGAGCCACCAGCCGGGGATCCCCGATCGCGGCGCGGAGCTGCTCGGTCAGCGCGTCGCGGTCCGCCGAGACGTCGGTGACGAACCGGATCGCCTCGTCGTACTGGCCGAGCTCCACCAGGCCGGCCAGGGTGTGCATGCGGTTCGCGAACTCGTGTGACTGCGCCCGCAGCGCCTCGGTCATGCCGATGGCCTCGTCCAGGTCCCGCTTGAGGCTCTCGGATTCGGTCTCGTCATGGAACGTGACGACCCAGCCGAGGTGGCGCCGCGGATCGGGGCGGATCGGCATCCGGCTGACGGCCAGTACCCGGTCGCCGGTGACCACGAGCAGGTCGCTGCCGCTGATCTCGCCGCTGATGATGTCGCTCAGCCTGCCCGGCGGCAGCAGGCCGGTGAGCGGCCGGCCGAGGAACCGCGGCGGCAGCCTCAGCAGCCGCCGGGCCGCGTCGTTGGCCAGCAGCACCCGCCCGCTGGTGTCATATCCGAGCACGCCCTCGCGGATACCGTGCAGCATCGCCTCGCGTTCCTGGAGGAGCGCGGCGATCTCACCGAGTTCCAATCCGAACGTTTGCCGCTTGAGCCGGCGGGCCAGCGCCAGCGCGGCGAGCACCCCCACGGCGAGAACGCCTGCCAGCAGCGCTCCCAGCGCCGGCAGTGACCTGGCGACCTGCTGGCTCACCTTCAGGGTGGGGAATCCCACCGACACCTCGCCGGCCAGCCTGCCGTGGTCGAAGACCGGCGCCTTGCCCCGGGCGGTGAAGATCGGCTGCCGGCTGGCGGCGGTCAGGCCGAGCGTGCCGCGCTGGATTCCCAGCCACGCCTTGCCGGTGCGGAAAGGCTCGGTGGCCGGGGGTTCCGGGTCGGCGTAGACAGGCAGCCCGATCAGGGCGGGGTCCGGATGGGAGTACCGGATGCCGCGCGCGTTCGTGATCACGATGAACCGGGCATGGGTCTGGCCCATCGCCAGCATGGCCAGGTGCTGGACCGTGCCGTCCGGCCGGCGCGCTTCCACCCCGCGGATGACCGCAGGCTGGGAGGCCAGGCTCTCGGCCACCGCCAGCGCCCGCTGCTCGTACTGCTGGTTGAGCTGGCCCTTGAGGTGCCACTGCATGACCGCGAACCCGGCCATCATGGTGATCACCAGAATGGCGACCGTGGCGATCACCACCTGGGTGGACAATCGCTGCCACGACACCCGGCGCATACGTGCTCTCCTTATGCCGCCCGGCTCCTGCCTCCCGGACGCCGGAGGCTCGCCTTACTTGGCCGATACATGAGTTTCGACAGTGTAACAACGGATTCCCTGCCGGTGAAGCGGCCGCGGCTGTGAGCAAAAAGCGCAAAACGATCGCAGTGATTTTTACGCGAGTATCGGGCGCAAGGGTGACATCACAGCCTCACCCCATCTAGCTTCCGCATTTGTGAACGGATTGAAATCCACCATACCGGGCAGCGACGGGATTGAACTGGCCGGTGTCACCAAGCGATTCCTGACCCCCTCAGGAAAGGCTTTCACGGCGCTGCGGGAGGTGAGCCTCACCGTCGCGCCGGGCCAGTTCTGCGCGGTCGTCGGCCCCACCGGCTGCGGCAAATCGACCACCCTGACCCTGGTGGCCGGCCTGGAGCCGCCCAGCGCGGGCACGGTCCGGGTAGCCGGGCAGCCGGTGGCCGGGATCCCGGACGGCATCGGCTTCGTGTTCCAGGCCGACGCCCTGCTGCCCT
>JAIRTY010000162.1 GCA_031254715.1 Nocardiopsaceae bacterium
CTGGTGCACGACCTTGCCGATGTGCACAGTCGGCCCCCGCGGCCCGAGAGCCCGGCCGGCGGCGACGGGCCGGTCTCCCCGCCGCAGTAGCCTGCGGCGGATTACCGCCACCTGATCGCCGATCTCGAAGGCCAGCTGCGGCGGCTGGCGGAGCGGCTCGGGATCGCCGTGCCCGGCCGGGCGTGGCCAGGACTGGTGGCGGCCGCCACGTTCGAGCAGATACGGGCCAGCGCCCCCCAGCTCCTGTCGGCCGGGAACATCCTCAAGAGCAGCACCGCGTTCTTCCTCCGCCGCGGGACCTCCGGCGCTGGCCGCGAGATCCTCAGCGAGGAGGAGATCGCCGGATACCACGCGCGGACGGCCGCCCTCGCCCCGCCCGATCTGCTCGCCTGGCTGCACGCGCCGCGCCAGCGCGGGTGAGGGGGCGGACCAGGGAACGAGTGCCCTGGACGTCAGTCCCCGGCGCTCTCCCTAACCGCTCGCGCCAGCCGGTCAGGGACACGCCCTCGGGGGCGGGGCGCGGATCCGGCCGGGCCAGCCGCTGACGGCCGGCCCGGGGCGGGCGCGGCGGGCGCCCGGGCCGTTCCACCGACACCACCAGCGCGACACCGGCCACCACGATCAGCCCGCCCGCCAGCATCGGCCCGGTCACCGGCTCGGCCAGGATGAGCGCCCCCAGTACCACCGCCACCACGGGGTTGACGTAGGCATAGGTGGCGGTCAGGGACAGCGGCGCGTTGCCGAGCAGCCAGACGTAGGCCGAGAACGCGGCCAGCGACCCGAATACCACCAGGTAGGCGAGCGCCAGCCAGGCCTGCGCCGGGATCGCGGACAGGTGCACCTGGCCGCCCTCGCCGGCGGCTGCCCCCGCCACCAGCAGCACCGCCCCGGCGGCGAGCATCTCGTAGGTGGCCGCCACGAACGGCTGCGACGGCACCGGCAGCCGCTGCGATCCGAACGACCCGCACGCCCAGGACAGGCTGCCGCCGATGATCGTGGCCACGCCCCACCAGGCGGTGCCGGCCGGCTGGCTGCCGGGCAGGGCCAGCACCGCGATCCCGGCGAAGCCGAGCAGCGTGCCGCCG
This sequence comes from Nocardiopsaceae bacterium, assembly GCA_031254715.1. Classification (GTDB taxonomy): domain Bacteria; phylum Actinomycetota; class Actinomycetes; order Streptosporangiales; family Streptosporangiaceae; genus JAIRTY01. The sequence goes on from JAIRTY010000162.1 coordinate 1,086, forward strand.
ACGGTCGCCAGCCGGGGCCGGTCGCCGCCCAGCAGCCGCAGGCACACCAGCCACAGCGGGATGGCGGATACCAACAGCGCGGCCAGGCCGGACGGGACGGCCTGCTCGGCGACGGCCACCGCGCCGTTGCCGCCGGTCAGCAGCAGCACCCCGACCGCTCCGGCGGCCAGGGCGCGGCGCGGCGGCACCCGCAGCACGCCGGGGCCGTACCGGACCGCCAGCACCACTAGCAGCAGCAGGCCGGCGACGAAGAAGCGGGTTCCCATGCCCAGCAGCGGCGGGATGTAGCGGACCACCACCCGGATGCCGAGATAGGTCGAGCCCCAGACCACGTAGACGACCAGGAGCGCGCTCCAGGTGGCCAGGGTGCCGGGCGCTGCGTCCGAGGGCCGGTGCTGCCGGGGGACCGGCTTGGAGTCCATGCCTCAATTCTGGGCTGTCATGGGTCTTCGGCGCCAACGGTTATTACCGGACTCCGCCGCAGCGCCCCGGTCAGCCGCCGAGCTTGCCGGGGCTGACCACCTGGCCGGGCGGCGGGGGCGGCGGGATGGTGGCGCGGTTCCACCGGGTGAAGTCGATCCGGTTGCCGCCCTGGGTCAGCCGCAGCGGGTACGGCCGGCCGGTCGCGGCCACGTACGCCACCGAGCCCCGGTTGCTGCGCAGCTTCCAGGCCGGCTGGCCGTTCACGATGGCCGGGCCCTGGTAGCTGAGCCTGGGCAGCCGGTGGGTCGACGGGCTCACGAGCGAGGACCAGCCCAGGTCGCCGGTGATGCCGCTGGCGTTGCTGGCCGAGGTCTTCACCCACTTGCCGCACACAGAAGCGCAGGCTGCCGTCGGCAGGTGGGCGTACCGCAGGAACGCGGCCGTGATCTTGATGTACGCGCTGCCGCGGGTGACCAGGACGGTGACCGGCACGTTGTTGATCGCGAGCCGGCCGCTCAGCCCGCCGGACCGGTTCATGCTGGCGTCCATCATCACGTGCTTGCTGCCCTGCCGGACGTCGGCGAAGACGTGCGTGCTGGTGGCGTGCCGCAAGGCGGCGGCGACCTGCTTCGACAGGGCCGCCATGGCAGGCGGGGCGGAGACCCGCGGGCTGGCTGACGCCGCCGCGGCAGATGCGGACACACCGGAACCGCCCGCCGCGCCGCTGCCTGATCCCCCGCAGCCGGCCGCCAGCGCCATGGTCACGAGCGCGGCCGCCGCCACCGGCCAGCGCCGGAGCGTCATCACTGATTGCCCCCGATTAACTCCGGAACGTGATCATCTCGCAGCCGCCAACCTAACCCAGCCAGCGGACCTGGCCGGCGGCCGGGGGCCGGTCTGGCAGCATGTCCCGGGTGATCGGTGACATGATCGCGCCGGACGGCTGCCAGGGAAGGTGATCCGATGCCCCGCTGGCGGCCCGCGGGCGTCAGGGACGCGCTGGTGGTGGTCCTGACCGTCACCACAGGCGCGGTGGACGCCGCTTCCTTCCTCGCCCTCGGCAACGTCTTCAGCAGCGTGATCACCGGCAACATGGTGCTGCTGGGGGTGTCAGCGGGCACCGGCAGCGGGAAGCTCGCACTGCACGCTGGCGTGGCGCTGGCCGGCTACTCGGCGGGAGTGCTGGTGGGCGCTCCGGTGGCGGCCCAGCGGGCCGGCCGGGCTACCTGGCCGGCCGGCGTCACCGTCACCCTCGCCGTGGAGCTGTGCATCCTGGTGGCCTTCAGCGTCGGCTGGGAAGTGACCGGCGGGCACCCGCGCGGCGTACTGCAACTGGTCCTGCTGGTCACGCTGGCGATCTCGATGGGGCTCCAGTCGGCAGCGGTCCGCCAGCTCGGCCAGATGTCAACCACCTACCTGACGAGCACCCTCACCGGGCTCCTGGCCGGGCTCGTGGCCGGAGGCAAGGTCGAGGCGCGGTCGCGCAGCCTCGGCGTGCTGGCCGCCATCATCGTGGGGGCCGCGGCCGGCGGCGCGGCGGCCAAGACCGGCCCGGGCTGGCTGCCACTGGCCATCCTGATCCCGCTCGCCGTGGTCATCCTGACGTCCGTGGCCAGGTTCAAGTCCGTCCGCGAGGGCCTGGCCACCGACAGGTAGCGGGCGGGATGGCCCGGCCGGTTCCGCCGTGCCGGCCGGTTCCGCCGGTTCCGCGGTGCCGGGCCCGGCGGGCGCCGCCGCGGTCCGGCGGGCACGGAGCGCGGCCAGCAGCGCCGCGATCGCGAAGCCGGCGGCGGGCGGCAGGGTGATGACCGCTGGCAGCTGGTAGCGCCAGTTGAACTCGAACAAGTCCGAGATGAGCAGGATCGCGGCCCCGGCGGTGAAGGTGAGCAGGCAGCCGAGCGCCGCCTCCCGCACCGGCGCGCGCCGCCTGACCCGCCGCCACAGCAGGCTGAGGCTGCCAGCAAGCCCGGCCAGGGCGGCGAAGGCCAGCAGCGGTCCCGGCGTGTACCCGCCGCCCAGCTGGTACCCGCGCAGGAAGGACGCCAGCGGCTTGACCACCACTGGGCCGCCGCCGCCGAACTGCCGCCCGGTGCCGAGGACCTTCCCGCCGCCGGTCGGGGTCCGGCTGGCGAATACCACCTGCCCGCCGTGGATGGTGATGTACGGCCGGTGCTGGGGATACTCAGGCTGGAACTGCCAGCGGCTGATCGGCGTGTCGCCCGGGGACGTGACCCGGTGCAGCGCGAAGAGCTTCAGCGCGTCCCCGCCGATCGCGCCGGCGACGCTCCCTGGCTGCTGCAGGATCACCTGCCGGGCGAAGTCCGTCATCACGTTGTGGTTGGCCATGCTGGGCGGCGGGTGGTACTTCTTGACCGGCGACTGCAGGTCATGATCCAGGCCGTCCGGCCCGAGCCGCTTCTGGCTGGCGCTGGGGCACAGCGGCCGCTCGTAGCTTGGCAGCGACAGCCTGCCGCAGTCGGCGACCTCGGCCACCCGGCCGTAGATCGTGCTCGGCGCGTACGGGGCCAGCGAGAACTGCCCGATCGAGGTGTAGTTCTTGAAGCTGGCCAGCAGGATGGGCACCGCGAAGGCCGCGCACAGCAGCAAGGCCTGCGACAGCCTGCGCCAGCCGGGGATGACGATCAGCGCGTAGAGCAGGGCGGGCAGGATGAGGATCTCGCCCACCTGCCGGAAGGTGGCGCACGCGCCGAGCGCCAGCCCGGCCGCGACGACCATCCAGGGCCGCGGCCGCGGATTCCACAGCAGCAGCACCAGGCCCGCGACCACCAGCGCCTCGAACCCGGTGTCCGGCATGATGAGCTGCTCCATCTGCAGCTGGTAGCCGTCGAGCAGCACCGGCGCGACGGCCAGGGCCGACAGCCAGCCGGGGGCGCCGCGCCGCCGCAGCACCAGGTAGAGCGCGACGGCCATGGCGAGCCCGAGCAGGTGCTGGATGGCCGCGGCCACCGCCGGGTTGACGATGTGCATCAGCGGCTGGATCAGCAGCTGGTAGCCGGGCGGGTCGTTGCCCGGATAGGCCCCGAGCAGGTACTTGATCGAGTCGATGTAGAAGAGCGCGGGGCGGTAGGCGACCTGGACCAGGACCCGCAGCACCAGCCCGGCAGCCAGCAGCAGGGCCATGAGCCAGTGCTGCCGGGCGCGGGCTGCCAGCAGCACCGTCCGGCGCGCGGTGCCCTGGCTGGAGAGCGGTCGCATCACGATCCCGGAACGGTGGATGGACGTCGCTGGCCGATACCCGACGAACTGATCGTAAGCATACCGATGCGGCGAGTAGTCGAATGAAGGTTCCCCGCCGCCGTCGGCTCGATCACGGGCTCAGCCTACGGTCAATAAGCTGTGCGCGTGACCCAGGATCCCTCGCGGACGGCCCTCGTGCGCCGGGCCCGCCGCGTCAACCGCGAGCTGGCCGTGCTCTACCCGGACGCTCACACCGAGCTCAACTTCGCCGCGCCGCTGGAACTGCTGGTCGCCACCATCCTGTCGGCCCAGACCACCGACCGCGGGGTCAACCTGGTGACGCCGGTGCTGTTCGCCCGCTACCGGACGGCGGCCGACTACGCGGCGGCCAGCCGGGACGAGCTGGAGAAGATCATCCAGTCGACCGGCTTCTTCCGCGCCAAGACCAACAGCCTCATCAAGCTGGGCCAGGCGCTGTGCGACCGGTTCGGCGGCGAGGTACCGCGCCGGATGGCCGACCTCGACTCGCTGCCCGGGGTCGGCCGGAAGACCGCGAACGTCGTGCTCGGGAACGCGTTCGGGATACCCGGGCTGTCCGTCGACACGCACTTCTCCCGGCTCTCGCGCCGGCTCGGCTGGACCAGCCAGACCGACCCGGACAAGATCGAGCAGGAGGTCGGGTCCCTCTTCCCGCGCCGGGACTGGACGATGCTGTCGCACCGGCTGATCTGGCACGGCCGCCGCGTCTGCCACGCCCGCCGCCCGGCCTGCGGTGCCTGCGCCGTCGCCCGGTGGTGCCCCTCCTTCGGGGAAGGCCCGACCGATGAGCAGACGGCACGCAAGCTGGTCAAGGTGGGCCCGTTCTCGTGACCGGGCAGGCGAACGGTGCGGCGCCGGGCTGGCTGGCCCGGCTGGCGAGGGAGGCGCCGGGCATGCCGGTGCCGCCGGTCATGCGCCCGCCGTCGGCCGGCAGCCGCCCGTCAGCGGTCCTGGTGCTGTTCGGCGACGGCGGCGGTGGCCCCGACCTGCTGCTGGTGCAGCGGAGCCCGTGGCTGCGCCGCCATGCCGGCCAGGCGGCCTTTCCCGGCGGCGCGATCGAGGCCGGCGACGACGGCCCGGTGGCGGCGGCGCTGCGGGAGGCCGCCGAGGAGGTCGGGGTCGTGCCCTCCGGGGTCGAGGTGCTGGCGCAGCTGCCGGAGCTGTTCATCGCCCGCAGCGGGTTCGCGGTCACGCCGGTGCTGGCCTGGTGGCGGCACCCGGCCCCGCTGCGGCCTGCCCACGACGGTGAGGTCGTCTCGGCCGCCCGGGTCAGCCTCGCCGACCTGGCCGACCCGGCGAACCGGCTGACCATCCGTCACCCCTCCGGCTTCACCGGCCCCGCCTTCCAGGTCCACGGCATGCTGGTGTGGGGATTCACCGCGGCCCTGGTTGACCGGCTGCTGTCGCTGGCCGGCTGGGAACGGCCGTGGGACGCCGGGCGGGTGGAGGAGCTGCCGCCGGGCCTGTCCGGCCTGCCGGCCAGCCGCTGAGGCGCCTGCCCCCGCCCGGGCGGCTGGCTCCAGACAGAGCCGCCGGCGGAGCGCCGGCCCGCCGCGCCATCACCGGTTGTGAACAGTGCGTTCCCGGTCGTGCCGGCGCGGGTGTGCGGGCAGCCCGATTTCCCCTATACCGTTAGCAGGTGCCGGGAGACCTGCTCGATTTGATTCTGATCGCGCTGGCCGCTGCCTTCGCAGTGGCCGGCTATCGCCAGGGCTTCATCGTCGGGGTCATGAGCTTCGTCGGGTTCCTGGGCGGCGCTGCGATCGGAGCCCTCGTCTCCCCGGCCATCGCCAGGTCCATCGTCACGAGTCCCACCCAGCAGGCCCTGGTCGCCATCGTCGTGGTCTTCCTGGCCGCGATGCTGGGCCAGTTGCTGGCCTCGGTGCTGGGCGCGTCGGCGCGTTCCCATGTCACCTGGCGCCCGGCGGCGTTCGTGGACGCGATCGGCGGCGCGGTCGTGAGCGTGATCTCGGTGCTGCTGATCGCCTGGCTGATCGGCTCGGCCGTGGTGAACGCCCCCTTCCGGGGCATCGCCGGCCAGGTCAGCAGGTCTGCGGTGCTGCGCGGGGTGGACAACTTCATGCCGCAGGGCGCGCACATCATGTTCTCCGACTTCCGGCGGCTGCTGGCGGCCGGTCCCTACGCGCAGGTGTTCGGCGCGCTCGGGGCCGAGGGCGCGCTCTCGGTGCCCAGGCCCGACCCCGCGGTGGTCCACTCGGCCGGGTTCCGTCGCGCCGCCGGCAGCGTGGTCAAGGTGATGGGCAACGCGCCCAGCTGCAACCGGCAGATCGAAGGCTCGGGCTTCGTCATCTCCCGCAACCACGTGCTGACCAACGCGCACGTGGTAGCCGGCGTCACCCAGGGACCGATGGTGATCACCCGCGCCGGCGCCAAGTCCGGGGCCCGGGTGGTGCTGTATGACTCCAGGCGGGACGTGGCCGTGCTGTACGTGCCGGGGCTGGCGGTGCAGCCGCTGGACTTCGCGGGCCAGGCCAGCCGGGGCAGCAGCGCGATCGTCGCCGGGTACCCGCTCAACAGCCAGCTCACCGCGGTCCCGGCCCGGATCGGCGATGAGCAGAACGCGACCGGGCCCGACATCTACCAGACCCACACGGTCACCCGCGACATCTACGCGGTCCGGGCGGTCGTGCGGCCCGGCAACTCGGGCGGGCCGCTGCTGGCCCGCAACGGCCACGTCTACGGCATGGTGTTCGCGGCGGCGGTGGGGGTGCCAGACACCGGGTACGCGCTGACCGCGCATGAGGTCGCCTCGGACGTCTCCGCCGGCAAGCGGTCCTACACCCGGGTCTCCACCCAGGACTGCGACTGATCCTGGCGCGGGCGTCTCAGCTGAGCCGCAGCCGCAGGCCGGCCTGGGTGAGGCTGGGCAGCCCGGCCGATTCGATCCGGTCGGCCAGGGCGTTGGCCGCCGCTGCCACGCCGGCGGCATCGATGCCATGCGGGGCAGTGCCCTGATAGCTGCTCACCCGTTCCGCAGCTCGCCGCAGCAGCGCCACGGCGCCCCGGCCGTTTCCGCGCTGGGCGTGGGTGAGGCCGACAGCGAGCTGGGCCAGCCCCCGCCACAGCTCCCGGTCGGCGGCGGGAGCCTCCTTCCAGGACGCCTCGAGCACCTCGTGCGCGTGGAACGGACGGCCGTCGTCGATCAGCTGCTGCGCGAGCGCGAGCGACTCGCCGGGCGGCAGGGCGGGCCCCTCCGGGATCCGTTCCGCGCCCGCCGCGCCGCGCGGCAGCGGCCGGCCGAGCGCGTCCCTGGGCCTGGCGTTACGGGGCCGCCCGGCGGCGTCCCGGTCCCGGTCCGGCCGGCTCACCGCTCCGGTTCCGGGTCGGCCAGCCAGCCG
>JAIRTY010000252.1 GCA_031254715.1 Nocardiopsaceae bacterium
CGAGCTGGCCGAGGCTGCGCCTACCGCCGCCAGGGCGGCGGCACAGCTCGGCTGCGAGGCCGGGGCCATCGCCAACAGCCTGGTGTTCACTGCGGACGGGACCCCGCTGCTGGTGCTGACCAGCGGCGCCCATCGGGTCGACACCGGCAGGGTGGCCGGGCTGACCGGGACGGGGACGGTGCAGCGGGCGGACCCGGATTTCGTCCGGGCGGCGACCGGGCAGGTGATCGGCGGCGTGGCGCCGGTCGGGCACCCCGCGCCGCTGCGCACGCTGGTCGACACCTGGCTGGAGAAGTACGACGTGGTGTGGGCGGCGGCCGGGCACGCGCACACGGTGTTCCCCACCTCGTTCGCTGAACTGGTGCGGATCACCGGCGGCACGCCGGCCGACGTGGGCACCGAGGACTGAGGCCCGGTGCCGCGGCGCGGGTTGCCGTACGCTCAGTCTGTGGCACGCGTGCTGGTGATAGTGGACGTCCAGAACGACTTCTGCGAGGGCGGGTCGCTGGCCGTGGCGGGCGGCGCCGCCACCGCCGGGAAGATCACCCGCTACCTGCGTGAGCGCGGGCGGGAGTACGACCACGTGGTCGCATCACGCGACTACCACGTCGACCCCGGCTCCCACTTTTCCGACAATCCGGACTTTTCTCACAGCTGGCCGCGGCACTGCGTGGCCGGCACGCCCGGCGCTCAGTTCCATCCCGCGTTCGACACCAGCCTGGTGGGCGCGGTGTTCACCAAGGGCACCTACACCGCGGCCTACAGCGCCTTCGAGGGGACCGACGATGCCGGGACCCCGCTGGCGGACTGGCTGCGTGCCCGTGGCGCCGACGCGGTCGACGTGGCGGGCATCGCCACCGACTACTGCGTGCGCGCCACCACCCTCGACGCTGCCCGCGCCGGGTTCCCGACCCGGGTGCTGCTTGACCTCACCGCCGGGGTTGACCCGGCCTCCACCCGCTCGGCCATGGCCGAGATGCGCGAGGCCGGGGCCGAACTGGCGGGCACGCCGGTACTGGCCCCCGGCGAGAGCAAGCTGTGAAGCTGTGACGGCGTCCAGGCGCGGGCACGGACGGCGTCAGTCTTCGCCCTGGCCCTCAGGCAGCGACTCGTAGATCCGCTTGCAGTCGGGGCACACCGGGAAGCGCTTGGGATCCCGGCTCGGCACCCAGACCTTGCCGCAGAGCGCGATCACGGGGGTGCCGTTGACCGTGCTGTCGACGATCTTGTCCTTGAGGACGTAGTGCGCGAACCGCTCGTGATCGCCGTCGCCGGTGGAGAGGTCCGGTCGGGTGCCGGTGTCCTCCCTGGTGCCCTGCTGGGGAAGAACCTCGGTGCTCATGATGACCCAGTCTATGAGATCGCGCTAATTCTGCGAGGGGTCCTCCGGGTAGGTGGCGACCAGCGCCATGGTGCCGCCCTGCCGGCGCAGCACTTCCTGCCACAGCAGCGCGGGCTCGGCCATGAAGGCGTCCCCCGGCTTGCCGGTCAGCACGAACCAGGCCCCTTCCTCGATCTCGTCCTGGAGCTGCCCGGGGCCCCACCCCGCGTAGCCGGCGAACACCCGCAGCGAGGCGATGCCGTCAGCCAGCAGCTGGGGCGGGGCGTCCAGGTCGACCAGGCCGACCCGGGACATCACCCCGGCGCCGTCCAGCGCCCGCCAGCCGATGGGCTCGTCCTCGCCCTGCGCGATGGCGAGCGCGAGCGCGCTGCCCGGCGCCACCGGCCCGCCCTTGAACACCACCGACGGGCCGGTGACCAGGTCGGTCCAGGCGTCGAGGACCTGCCGGACGGGCACCTCGGTGGGGTGGTTCAGCACGATGCCGAGCGTGCCCTCGGCTGGCTGGTCCTCCACCACCAGCACCACGCTGCGCCGGAAGTTCGGATCGCCCAGCATGGGCGTGGCCACCAGCAGCCGGCCTGCCAGGCCTTCCTCCATAGGGATATTCTGGCCGGCCGGGACGCGCCCGTCAGCCGCTGACGGCGGAGGTGCGGGACGGGCGCCCGCCGGCCGCGTCCCTGACCGCGGCCGCCACCGCCGAGGCGACGTCCGGGTGGAACACCGACGGCACGATGTAGTGCGGCCCCAGCTCGTCCGGTGACACCACGCCCGCCAGCGCCCGCGCCGCCGCGACCAGCATGTCCTCGGTCACCGAGCGGCTCTGGGCGTCGAGCAGCCCGCGGAACACCCCCGGGAACGCGAGCACGTTGTTGATCTGGTTCGGGTAGTCGCTGCGGCCGGTGGCCACCACCGCTGCGCACTCGGCGGCCGCGTCCGGGTCGACCTCCGGCTCCGGGTTGGCGAGCGCGAACACCACCGCGTCCGGGTTCATGGCGGCGATGTCGGCCCCGGTCAGGATGTGCGGCGCCGACACGCCGATGAATACGTCCGCGCCCCGCAGCGCCCCGGCCAGGTCCCCGTGGTAGCCGCCGGGGTTGGTGTGCTCGGCCAGCCAGCGCAGGTTGCTGTCCAGGCCCGGGCGGCCGGCGTGCACCGCGCCCTGGTCGTCGCAGACGATCACTTCGGTGGCGCCGGAGGCAAGCAGCAGCCTGACCACCGCCGACCCGGCGGCGCCCGCGCCCGCCATCGCGATCCGGACCGCCGGCAGCTTCTTGCCCACCACCCGCAGCGCGTTGGTCAGCGCGGCGAGCACCACGATCGCGGTGCCGTGCTGGTCGTCGTGGAAGACCGGGATGTCGAGCAGGTCGCGCAGCCTCCGCTCGACCTCGAAGCAGCGCGGCGCGCTGATGTCCTCCAGGTTGATGCCGCCGAACGTGGGCGCGATCACCTGCACGGTACGGACGATCTCGTCGGTGTCCTGGGTGTCCAGGCACACGGGCCAGGCGTCGATCCCCGCGAACTGCTTGAACAGCGCCGCCTTGCCCTCCATGACCGGCAGCGCGGCGTAGGGCCCCACGTTCCCGAGGCCGAGCACCGCCGAGCCGTCGGTGACCACCGCCACGCTGTTGCGCTTGATGGTGAGCCTGCGCACGTCATCGGGGTTCTCGGCGATGGCGAGCGACACCCGGGCCACGCCCGGCGTGTAGGCCATGGACAGGTCGTCCCGGTTCCGCAGCGGCACCTTGGCCTGGGTCTCGATCTTCCCGCCCAGATGCAGCAGGAACGTCCGGTCGCTGACCTTGCTCACCGAGACGCCGGTAATGCCCGACATCGCGCCGACGATCGCCTCGGCGTGGGCGGTGTCGCGGGCCGCGCAGGTGACGTCCACCCGGAGCCGTTCGTGGCCGAACGGGGTGACGTCGAGCGCGATGACGGCCCCGCCCGCCGCCTCTACGGCATGGGTGAGCTCGCTGACCGCCTGGCCGCGGGACGGCACCTCCAGCCGCACGGTGATCGAATATGAGACGCTCGGCGCTACGGTCACGTCGGCCTCCGCCCTCCAGCCCGGCCGCGCAGGTCGCCCAGCCGGCTGCGGCTGATCACACGGCTCATCAATGGTGCCATCTTGTGCAGCGTGATCCTGCCACGCGAGCGGCAGCGGCCCGCAGCCGGGGCGCGACACCGGGCCGTGCCGGGGGCGGCGGACCGGGCCGGGACGTACGCTGAAAGCGTGTCCCATGGAGAAGCCGCGGCGCCGGACCGGCCGCGCCGGACCGCGGCCGCGGTCACCGAACTGGGGCCGGTCATGGACGTGTCCAGGCTCCGGGTGGCCATCGCGCGGCTGTCGCGCCGCCTCCGGCGGCACGAGCTGGCCGGGCTGACCCCGACGAAGCTGTCGGCCCTGTCCTCAGTGGACCGGCTGGGGCCGATCCGCCTGGGCGATCTCGCCGCCGCCGAGGGGATCGCCCCGTCCACGCTCACCCGGCTGGTCACGTCGCTGGAGGAACAGGGATTCGTGAAGCGGTTCCCGGTGCCGGAGGACGCCAGGGCGAGCACCATGGCCATCACCCCGCGCGGGCGCGCGGTGCTGGACCGGATGCGGGAGGAGAGCAACACCGTGCTCGCCGGCCGCATGCGGATGCTGACCCCGGACGAGCTGCGCGCACTGGCCGCGGCGCTGCCGGCGCTGGAACGGCTCGCCGAGGGCGACCAGCCGGCGGCAGGCCCGCCCGCCCGGGCATAGCCGCTAGCCGTCCCGCCCGCTGGCGGTGCTGCCCGCCGGCGGGTGCTGCCCGCCGGGGGTGCTGCCCGCCGGGGGTGCTGCCCCGTCGGCGCTGCCGCTCCGGGCGGAGCGCCCGCGAGCGGGGCAGAAATTCAGAACAGCAGGCTGGACAGGGTGGCGCGGGCCTTGGTGACCCGCGGGTCACGCGGCGGCAGCACGTCGAACAGGCTGATCAGGTGCACCCGGGCGCGGTTCCTGTCGTCCCCGGAGGTGCGCCGGATGACGCCCAGCATCCGGTCGAAGGCGTCCTCGGCCTTGCCCTCGGCCAGGTCGATGTCGGCAACCCGGCTCTGGGCGTCGATGTCCCCCGGCGACTCGGCGGCGGCCCGGCGCACCTGTGCGTGGTCGTAGCCGTTGACCCGGCTGATGAGCTCCACCTGGGCCAGGCCGAGCTTGGCGGCCGGGTGATCGGGCGTGTCAGCCAGCACCCGCCGGAACGCGTCGGCCGCGCCGTCGAGGTCGCCGCTTTCCATGGCTCGCTGCGCGTCAGCGAACGCCGGGTCGGCGAGCCCGCCGGGGTCGTCGGCCATGGCGTCCTCGCCGGCCTCAGCCCCGGGCTGCCCGGCCCCGGGCGGGCCGCCCCCGGGTGACAGGCCCAGCCGCTCGGCCGCCTGCATGACCTGGCCGATGAACTGCCGGAGCTGCGGCTCGGGCAGCGCGCCCATGAACCCGGGCGCCAGCTGCCCGCCGATCGCGACCAGCACCATCGGGATGCTCTGGACCTGGAGCGCGGCACTCAGCTGAGGGTTCGCGTCCACGTCCACCTTGGCGAGCACCCAGGCGCCGTTGGCCTCGCCGGCCAGTTTCTCCAGGATCGGGCTGAGCTGCTTGCACGGGCCGCACCACTCAGCCCACAGATCGATGATCACCGGGACGGCTGCCGACCGCTGGATGACCTCCGCCTCGAAGGTCGCGTCCGTGACGTCGATGACCTGACCGTCCTGCGAGCCGCCACCGGGCCCGCCGCCGCTGGGCGCCTGCTGGCTCCGCTGCGCGGCAGCCCGCCGCGCGCCGAGGTCCACGGCGCCGTAAAGCGAGAAATCCCGCGACTGCGTCATGGTTCCATCCTGCCGCATGTCCGCCGTGCCTTGGCACCCGGCGCGACCACCGCGGGCCCGGAAACGTCTTAATAGCACATACAGTGCTACTGTAGTCCCGTGAGTAATATGAGTCACATCCAGCGTGAGCAGTCCCCGGGCGGCGGGCAGGCCCGTCGCCGTATCGGCATCCGCGAGCTCCGCCAGCACGCCAGCATCTACGTGGATCTCGCCGAGAAGGGATACGTCGTGGACATCACCAACCGGGGCCGCCTGGTCGCCCAGCTCGTGCCGGCCAAGGAGCCCGAGAGCCCGGTAGAGCGCCTGCTCGCGGCCGGCGTCATCCGTGAGGCCAGGGAACCGGGCGACCTGCTCGAAATCGAGCCCGCGCCGCCGGTCCCCCCGGGTCAGCCCACGGCCAGCGAGATCCTGCAGGAAATGCGCGAGGACAGGCTTTGATCTACCTCGATGCGTCGGCGCTGGTGAAGCTGGTCATCGCGGAAGACGAGTCGCCCGGGCTCTCCCGCTGGCTTTCCGACCGCCCGAATCTGGCCCGGGTTTCGAGCCCGCTCGTCCGGGTGGAGGTGCTGCGCGCCGTCTGGCGCGCAGATCCCGCGGCGCTCGCCGAGGGCTACCGGGTCATGGACCGGATCAGGGAAGTCCGGCTGACGGACAGGGTGCTCAGCCGGGCGGTGAGCGTCCGGCCCGTGACCGTCCGGGCGATAGACGCCGTGCACCTGGCATCGGCGCAGGAGATACGCGAGGAACTGACCGAGTTCGTCGCCTACGACAAGCGGCTGCTCGACGCGGCCAGGTCAGCCGGTCTCCCCACCGCCAGCCCCGCCTGACCCCGCCGCCGTCCGCCCGTCGCCGCGGGAGTTCAGGGCCCGCCGGACGGCCGTTAGGAGTGTGTATAGTATGCGCATGGCCAGGGTCAACATCACGGTCCCTGATGAACTGCTGGACCGGGCCAGGGCAGCGGGCCTGAACGTGTCACGGCTGGCTGCCGCCGCGCTGGCGGACGAGCTTGACCGGCAGGCCAGGCTCAGGGAACTGGACGCCTACCTGGCTGACCTGGATGCCGAACTCGGGCCCGTTCCCCAGCACGAGGTCAAGGCGGCGCGGGAGTGG
>JAIRTY010000256.1 GCA_031254715.1 Nocardiopsaceae bacterium
AACCCCGCCAGGGTCAGGGCGGCGCCGCCATCCCCGGGCTGATGCAGGTCGCGACGGGCGCAACCACAACCGCTTTCACCGCCAGCCCGGGCCCGTACCAGCCGAGGATCCCGCTGCCGGTCCGTAACGCCTTCACGACCCTGGCGCGGGAACGGCTGCTGGGCGGGGAGCCGCTGTACCGGGACGTTGCCAGTTCGGCCGGCATCCACTGGGCACTGCTTGCGGCCTGCGACTGGATGCAGTGCGAGGCCCGGCCCCGCTACTCCCCCGTCCGCGGCGAGAAGCTCGGCACGCCCAACCCGGACGGCACCGCGTACCGGACCAAGTCCGAGGCGCTCGAACAGTGCGCCGATGATCTGGTGCAACTCGCCTGGGCGGTCTACCAGGTGGACCTCACCCGGCCGGGCGGCCGCTCGATTTGCGAGCTCGCGAAGGCGTTCGCGGCGTTCCGATGGGGCGGCCTGCTCGTTCAGCACCACACCTCGGCACTGGAATTCCCCTACTCCGTGGCCGGACTGACCGGCCGGCACATGAACATGCGCTGGCCCCGCATCGGCGAGCCGAATTCCCCGGACAAGCCCGGCGGGCGATTCCGCAGGCCATTCGGTGCTGTCCCGGTCGTGGTCAGCCTGCGCTATCCGGCCACCGTTTAGCCAACTCATGACACACAGCGAAAGAAGGTGGAGGCCGTGGTCCGGTACCTGCTCTTCCTGCTGGGCTCGCTCAGCGTGAACGCGCTGGGGCGGCGGGAGCCAGCGGGCCAGCGGACGCAGCAGCCGGCGGGTACCTGGCGGAATGCCGGGACGTGGCAGGGCCAGGAATCCCCCGGCTGGCAGGGCCAGGAAACCCGCGGCGCCTTTGGCTCTGTCCGGACGGACCCCGGCGACCGCCCCGGTGACGGCACCTGGCCGGGCCGCGCCGGGCCGGGCGGCGGCGGGCCGGGCCGCGGCGGAGGCCCGGGCCCCGGCCGGAGCCGGCCGCGCATCTCGCGGCGGGTGGTATGGGCCGCTGTCCTGCTCGTGACCGGCCTGGTGTTCCGGCGGGCAGTCGCGTCCCTGGTGCTGATGGCGCTGTCGGGGGCGCTGCACCTGGCCGGCATCAACGCCCATCTGCCCTCGGTCAGGTTCGGCTGGCCGTGGCAGTCGGTCACCGCAGGCACGTCGGCCAGCACCGGCCTGGGCCCGTGGGTGCTGCAGAAGATCGAGGGAATCTCCCGGCCCGCCCTGGGCGAGGCGAGGTTCACGTTCCTGTTCACCCGCAAGGTCTCCAAGAACATCGGGCCCTGGCCCTGCTGGTATGCGAGCACGTTCTACGCCGTCGGGCACGCCTCGGCCACGGTCGCGCTCAACCCCGGGCCGGACTGGTGGGCACCGGGCTCCGGGCACTACCGGCTCGCCGTCCGCAGCCGCCCGGGCGGCGGCAAGCCGGGCCATGTGACGGTGGCCATCGTGCTGCCGCAGCCGCAGCTACCGCAGTCCGTGCACGACATCACGATCGACAACGTCCCGTCCCGGCCGATCGCGAGCCAGCACAGCTGGACCTATCCGGGGTTCGGATGCGGCGTGGTGCTGCGGCCGCAGTTCCCCGAGTCGGTGCTCTACGCGCAGGCGCAGAGCATCGCGTTCTATAAGGCACGGCACGCGCCGCAGGTGACGCGCCCGCTGATCCAGACGGCAGAGGCAGAGGCCGTGCGAACCATCAGGGACAACTTCATCCAGCCGACGGTGAACGCGTTCGGCTACACGCTCGACCGGTTCAGCATCCGCTGGGCCGCCGGCTCGTAACGGTCGTTGCGAAATGGCGACAGAGCCGATTTTCCCGGCCGGTACCGAAATAATGCGGCAACGGTCCCCGGCGGGAAAGGCTGACCTTGAACAGCACTGCGCCTGCGGCTGCGCGGATGCCATGGCACGCGATGACCTGGGCGAGCGTCGCCCTGGCAGCATTCGTGGCCGAGACCGAAGCCGGTACGGTCATCCAGGAAGCCACCCCGACCGGGCAGTACTCGCTCGGCGCGGTGTACGGCGTGGGCCAGGTTTTCAGCCGGACCATCCCGGCCACGCTGGCCGCCTGGACCCAGGCCAGCCACCAGTTCGGCGGCCTGTGGGTGTGGCTGACGGTACAGGGCGGCTTCGGGATCCTGCTCATCGCCGGATACGTCGGGCTCGGGCTCGCCCTGCGGCGCCCCGGCGAGGGGGGTGACCGGCCCGCAGGCGGGGCACTGTCGCGGCTGGCGGACAGGTGGCGGCTGCGACAGTGGCTGCCGCTGTACCTGCTGGCCCTGGTCAACCTGGTGCAGGACGGCATCGCGATCACCGTCGCCCTGACCTGGATCCGGGGCCATGAGTACGTCCCGGCGGGAGTGGCCGGCGCGCTGGAGGGCGCGGTCATCGCCAAGTGGGTCATGGGCTTGGTGGTCGTGGGGTGGCTCGCCTACCGGGTGCTCGTCAGCACCCGGAGCGCCCAGCGCGCCCGGCAGATCGGGTCGGCGCTGAAGAAGCAGCGCTTCTCGGTCGTCATCGTGGTGCTGCTCGGCGTCACGGCCGCCGCGCGGGGCACAGACGTGCTGGAGCAGTTGCCGGACGTGCAGCGCGCCTGGCTGACCTGGCCGCCGAGCCTGGGCTGGGCGCAGCTGGTATTCGCCACGGCGGCCCAGGCTCTGCTGGCCGTCGTGCTGGTGCTGCTGAGCGCGATGCGGGTGCAGCGGGCCCGCGCCGCCCGGCTGCCTGCGGACCGCCGGGACGTGCACAGCTACCTGCCGTGGCTGCTGACATCGCTGGTGGTGCCCGCGCTGGCGCTGGTGCTCTGGCTGTCCGACGGGGCTGCGGTCGCGTGGCGGCGGGTGATCGCGATCCCGCTCGTGCTGTGCGGGGTGGCCCTGATATCGGTGATCATCCAGTTCGCGGGGCGCAGGCGGGGAACGTCCGGCCCTGGCGCGGCCGGCGTCGCGGAGGGTGACGGCGCAGGCGGCGCGGCGGAGAGCGACGGCGCTGGCGGCGCTGGCGGCGCGGATGACGCGGGCCGGGCCGATGATGCCGGCGCCGCTGATGACGCGGACGGCGAGGGGGAGAGCGAGGCGGAAGGCGTCGGGGGGGCCCGGATCGCGGGCGACATGCTGGCGGTGGCCGTCATTGCGGTCACGGGCCTGGGCCTGGTGCGGTCTTTCACGGCTGCCGCGCTGGTGGCGGGCCGCCCGTACAGCTGGGCCTTCGCAGCCGCCGTGGCCGTGGGGTTCGCGGTGACAGTCCTTCCCTGGCTGGCCGCGCGACGGCCGCTGCAGGGCCTGGCGGCATACTTCGACCGGAGGTATCACTCCACCGGCTGGCAGCGGACCCGGAACGGGATCAGCCCGCGGCGGACCGGCACCACCGATGAGCGGCGCTCCCCGTCGCTGCTGCTGGCGGTCTTCGCAGCCCCGTTCGTCATCGCGGACGTCCTGCTGATCTTCCTGCCGCTGGGAGCCACCCACTGGCTGGGCGTGCTCGCCACCATGGTGATCGCGCTCGGCACGCTGGCTGCCGGTCTCGCCGTGCTCGCCTATCTCGTCCAGAGCCGCCGGCCGCTGCCCGTGTTCACGCTGCTCCGGCTGCGGGCCACGCCCGTGTTCACGCTGATCGTGATCATCGGACTGGTCGGCGGCGCGCTCGACACCTCGTCCAGGCTGCACGACATCAGGCTCCCGGCCGCGGTCAAGGCCGCGGCCGGCCACGTCACGGCCCCTCCCAGCGCTGCCCCGGCCATGGCCGGCAGCCTCAGCCAGTGGCTGGCTGACCCGGCGACAAAGGCGTGCGCGAGAGCGGTGCCGGCCGGCCCGGGCGCGCCCGCCGGAGGCGTGCGGGTCGAGCCGCTGATACTGGCGGCCGCCGCGGGCGGCGGCATCCGGGCAGCCTGGTGGACGGTGCGCGCCCTCAGCGCGCTGACGGCGACCGGCTGCGGCCGGCATGCGGTGTTCGCGGCCAGCGGGGTCAGCGGCGGCTCCATCGGCCTGGCGGTCCTGGGCACCACCGCCGCCCGGGACACAGCCGTGGCCAGGATCGCCGGGCCCGACGGCCTGGCGGCCGCCATGGACGGGCTGCTGCTCCGCGACACGATCGCCGGGCTGGCCGGCCTCGACCTCACCGCCGCGGGGATGCCGCCGGGCCAGCGGTTCCCGGACCGGGCGGCGCTGCTGGAGCGGGTGTGGGAGACCGAGGACCCGGCCCTGGCCGAGCCGTTCCCGCTGCGCCGGCCGGCGCTGCCGTGGCGGCTGATGTTCAACTCCACCGCGGTCGGCACCGGCTGCCGGGCGGTCATTGCGGACCGCCGGATCGGCCCGGCCCCGGCAGCCCCGGCGGTATCCTCCCCGTCCTGCGGCCTGTCCAGCGGCGCGCCACTGCCCGACAGCTATGACTTCTTCGCCGAGTATCCCTGCCTGGCCGGGCTCGACACCGCCACCGCGGCACTGCTGTCCGCGCGGTTCCCCTACGTCACCCCGTCCGGGGTGGTCAACGGCTGCGGCCGGCTGGCCGGAACCCAGCTGGAGCAGTACGTGGACGGCGGGTATGCGGACTCCAGCGGCCTGGCCACGCTGACCGGGCTGGCGCCGCAGCTGATGCCGGTCATCCGGCAGTACAACACCGACGCGGTGGCCAGCGCCCGGCCCGGCCAGCCGGTCACGCTCGTGCTGCCGGTCGCGGTCTACCTCGGCAACAGCCCGCAGCCGGAACCCGCGACCGGCTCCGCGGCCCGCAGCCCCTCGCAGCCGCTGATCCCGCTGGCCTCCGGGGCCGCCTCCGCCCAGAGCCAGCTGACCTCCGCCCCCACCCTGCTCCAGCAGCTCTCCCGGGACATCTCGGCAGCCCAGTCGCCGTCCTGCGGCCAGGGCGGCGCCGCCTGCCCGCGCCGAGAGCAGTGGCTGGCCTGCGCCACTGCCGACAGCCGCTGCGCCGCCGACCAGGCCGCCGCCGCCAGCGCCCGGCAGCAGCAGGTCATCGTCGTCACCCCGCGCGAGTTCCCGGCGGTCACCGCGCCGCTGGGCTGGGTGCTGTCCCCTGCCAGCCGGCTGGCGCTGAACCGGGCACTCGCCGCGGAGGCGGCCGGCCGGTGCCTGCACCCGGCACAGAACCAGCAGTTCTGCCCGGCGGGCGTAGGGCGGCTGGGCGACCTGCTACGAATGATCAATGGCGGATAGCAGCCGGCCGCGGTTCGCCACCGCGGCCGGGGTCAGGCTGGCCTACCAGACCGCGGGCGCGGGCGAACCACCGATGATCTTCGTGCACGGCTGGTCCTGTGACCGCTCCTGCTTCCCTGCGCAGTACGCGCGTTTCGCCGCCAGCCACGCGGTGGCCGCCCTGGACCTGCGGGGCCATGGCGGCAGCAGCCGGCCAGAGGCTGCCGGCGACGGCTACGACATCGGGACGCTGGCCACCGACGTGCTCAGCGTCGCGGCTGCGGCCGGGCTCAGCCAGCCGGTGGTAGTGGGCCACAGCCTCGGCGCCCTGATCGGGCTGGCGTGCGCAGCAAGGCCGGGTTCCGTTCGCGCGCTGGTCATGGTCGACCCGGCGCCGATCACCAATGAGCGGGCGAAGGCCTACTTCCGCGAGTCGGCGGCCGCCGTCGGCGCCGACCAGGACGGCACCTGGCGGCGGTCCTTCATCAGCGGCATGTTCCTGCCCACGGACTCGACCCGGCAGGCGGGCCTGCTGGAGAAGATGATCGCGGCCCCGCCCGCGATCGCGGCGGCCGTCATGCGGGCGATGGGCGAGTTCGACGGCGCCGGCGAGCTCAGCCAGATCACGGTGCCGGTGCTGTCGATCGGCTCGGCCAGGCCCGCCAACGCCTCCGCTGATCTGCGCCGGCTGTGCCCGGGCATCTCGATCGGCCAGACGGTCGGGTCCGGCCACTTCAACCAGCTCGAAGTCCCGGAGCAGGTGAACGCGATGATCGAGCGGTTCCTCGCCGTCAACGGCCTCAGCTAGGGCGGTCCTTCTTCGGCAGCTTGCTGACCACCGTCTCGTAGGAGGCATCGATCGCCTCGAAGATCTCGTCGTCCGGAATCGCGCTGCCGACCGTGAGGGTGTTCCATCCCGACCGCCCGATGTAGGCCATGACCGTCGCGTCATCGGGGTAGCGCGCCAGCCATTCATCGGCCGTCTCCCGGTCCGGGCCGCACTTGAGCCCCACCGAGGACCGCTCACCCGATCCAAGGAACGCGAAGATCTTGGGGCCGACCTTCGCCACGACATCGCCTTCCCACGGCTCGTCCTGCCACGCGCCGGGCTTGGCCAGGCAGTATGCGAGCAGTTCCGGCCAGGTCATGGCCACCTCCCCGGTGACGTGCCGGGCCCGGCGTCAGCCGTGGCTCAGGTCGACGATGCAGAAGCGGTTGCCGTCCGGGTCGGCCAGCACGACGAAGTCGGGGTCATCCGGGTAGCGGTCCCAGTCGACCCGCTGCGCGCCCAGCGACACCAGCCGCCGCGTTTCGGCGGCCTGCTCAGCCGCACCGGGCACGTGCAGGTCCAGATGCAGGCGCGGATACTCGTCCGGCGGCTGGTCGCTGAGCTGCAGCGCGAGCGGGGTTCCTGGGCCGTTCCCCGGCGGCACGAGCACCAGCTCCCAGCCGCCGAACCCGTCTTCCCGCCGCTGATAGCCCAGCGCCTGGCACCAGAACTCCGCCGCCCGTTCCACGTCGGTCACGCCCAGCGCGACCACGCCGATGTTCAGCACCCGCCGATTCTGGCAACGCCAGCCCAGCCGCGCAACGCTGGCTGGCGCTCCCCGGCGCGGCCGCGGCTGCGCCGCACCCGCCACACACCGGCCCGGCCTCCGGCGCGCGCACCGGCCCATCCTGCGGCACGAACCCCGGCCCGTCCCCCGGCACGAACCCCGGCCCGTCCTGCGGCACGAACTCCGGCCCGTCTTCCGCCGGGCTCCCCGGCCCGTCCGCCGCGCTCCCGCGCCCGCCCGCCAGCGCCCGCTTCCCGGCCGCCGTCAGGGCGACGCCCACCAGGCCGACGGCGAAGCCGAACAGGTACCCGGCGGCCGCCCCGTGCGAGTCGATCAGGTGGCCGGCGACGGGCGCCCCGAGCGCGGTGCCCGCCGATGCCCCGGTGGTCAGCCAGGACATGCCCTCGGTCCGGCGGGTGGCGGGCACCACCTGCTCAGCGACCCGGTACGAACTGGCGAGGGTGGCGGCGATGCCAAGCCCCGCGACCAGCATGGCGGGGGCCAGCCACCAGATCCCCGGCATGAAGCCCAGCGGGGCGACTCCCAGCACGGTCGCTGCCAGCGCGGGCAGCAGCCGGGAACTGTGCGGCGCCCGCCAGCGGCGGGTCCCGTACCAGACACCGGCCGCCGCGCTGCCGAGGCCGTACAGCCCCAGCACCGGCCCGGCCATCGGCTCCGCGCCGTGCTCCGAGGCGAAGGCGATCGTCGCGAGGTCAACCGCCACGAACATCGCGCCCAGGCACACGTGCATCCCGATCAGGACCCGCAGCCCGCCGCTGCGCAGCGCGCCGGCGCCGCCGCGGGCCGCGGGCACCGCCGGGGGCTCGCTGCGCCGGTGCCTGGCCAGGCCCGCCACCCCGGCCACGCTCAGCGCGGCGGTCACCAGCAGCCCGGTGACCGGCGGGAACCGCGTCACCAGGGCCACGACCAGCACTGGACCGGCGATGAAGATCAGCTCGTCGGCGATGCCCTCCAGCGAGAAAGCCGCATCCACCAGGCCGGGGTCGTTGAGCAGGGAGCTCCACCGGCGGCGCACCATCGAGCCGAGCGCCGGCATGGTGCCGCGGCTGAGGCCGCCCGCCACGAACAGGGTCCAGGCGGGGGCCCGGCTGACCGCGCAGACGGCCAGCGCGGCGGTGGCGGCCGCGAACAGCAGCACCAGCGGCCGCAGCACCCGGGCCTGGCCGCGGC
>JAIRTY010000268.1 GCA_031254715.1 Nocardiopsaceae bacterium
GTTCGCCCGGCCCGGATTGATCTCGAGCTCGATCAGCGAGTCACCGTCGGCGGCGGTGACCGCCGCCCGTACGATCGCCCGCTCCGCGCCGTGGCGGACCAGCGGCGAGTCGGTGGCGACCCGGTGGCTGGCCAGGGTGGCGACATAGCCGACCGCTTCCACCAGGTTGGTCTTGCCCTCGCCGTTCCCGCCCAGCAGGGTGCTCACGCCCGGCTCCAGCACCAGGTCGGCCGCCTGGTAGCTGCGGAAGTCGGTGAGCGCGAGCCGGGTCAGGTACACAGCTTGACGGTATCCGGGCGGCGGCCGGCCAGGGAATCAGTTGGCGGGCCGCTAAGCCGACGGCGGCGCGGGGGGCTTGGCGGTCGCCGAGATCACCGCGTGGCCGCCGAACTGGTTGCGCAGCGCGGCGACCACCTTCGCCGCCGGGGAGTCCTCCTGCCGGGAGGCGAACCGCGCGAACAGCGCCGCGCTGATGGCCGGCATCGGCACGGCGTGGTCGATCGCCGCCTGCACGGTCCACCGTCCCTCGCCGGAGTCCTCCACCACGCCCTTGATCTTCCCCAGGCCCGCGTCCTCGTCCAGCGCCCGGACCAGCAGGTCCAGCAGCCAGGACCGGATCACCGTGCCCTCCCGCCAGCTGCGGAAGGTGCCGGGGACGTCGGTCACCACGTCGGTGGCGGCCAGCAGCTCGTAGCCCTCGGCGTAGGCCTGCATGATTCCGTACTCGATGCCGTTGTGGACCATCTTGGCGAAGTGCCCGGCACCGACCTTCCCGGCGTGCACGAACCCGTAGTCGCCGGCCGGCTTGAGCGCGTCGAACACCGGCATCAGCCGCGCGATGTCCTCGTCGGCGCCGCCGGCCATCAGCCCGTAGCCGTTGTCCAGGCCCCAGACGCCGCCGGAAACGCCGGTGTCCACGAACCGGATGCCAGCGACCGAAAGCTCCCTGGCATGCTCCAGGTCGTCCACGTAGTGGGAGTTGCCGCCGTCGACGACCAGGTCCCCGGCGGCCAGCAGGCCGCCCAGCTCCTTGATCGTCTCCCGGGTCGGGCCGCCGGCCGGCACCATCACCCAGACCGTGCGGGGGGCCTCCAGCCGCCTGGCGAGCTCGGCCAGGCTCGCCACATCGCTGGCGGCCGGGTCCCGGTCGTACCCGATCACCTCATGCCCGGCGTGGCGGAGCCGTTCCGCCATGTTGCCGCCCATCCGGCCGAGGCCGATCATGCCGATCTGCATAGCGCGCCCTCTTCTTGGCTAACCGCCGAGCCGGATCGGCATCAGCAGGTACCGGTAGTCGGGCTCGGTATCCGGCGACGGCTTCCCGGTGATCAGCGCGGGCTTGCCGGACTCGGTGAACGACATCCGGACCGTGTCCGACTCGATCGCGGTCAGCCCGTCGAGCAGGTACTGGGGATTGAAGGCGATCTGGATGTCATCGCCTTCCAGGCTGGCCTCGAGCACCTCGACCGCCTGCGCCTCGTCCCCGCTCCCGGCTTCCAGCACCAGTTCCCCGGCGGAGAACGACAGCCGCACGGCGGTGTTCCGCTCGGCCACCAGCGCGACCCGCTTGACCGCCTCGGCGAACGTCCCGGCCGGGAGCTCTGCCACCGCGTTGGAACCCGTCGGCAGCAGCGACTGGTAACGGGGGAACTCGCCGCCGAGCAGCCGGGTTGTGGTGCGCCGCCCGGTCCCCTCGAACCCGATCATGCCCTCGCCGCCTGCCCCGGCCTCGCCGGGCACGGCCAGCGCGATCGAGACCTCAGCGCCGGCCGTGAGCGCGCGGGCGGTGTCCGACAGCGCGCGGGCCGGCACCAGCACCGAGGCGCTGAGGTCGGGCCGGGCCGGGTTCCACCGCAGTTCCCTGATGGCCAGCCGGTAACGGTCGGTCGATACCAGCGTGACCGTGTCGCCCTCGATCTCCATCCGGACCCCGGTGAGCGCCGGCAGGGTGTCATCCCGCCCGGCCGCCGTCACCGACTGGCTGACCGCCGAGGCGAACGCGTCGCTGCCGATGGAGCCAGCGGCTGGCGGCATCTCCGGCAGCGACGGGTAGTCGTCGGCCGGCATCTCCAGCAGCGTGAAGGTGGCGCTCCCGCAGGTGAGAATCGCCCGGGTGCCGTCGGACGTCAGCTCAACCGGCCGCGGCGGCAGGCTGCGGGTGATCTCCGCCAGCAGCCGCCCCGACACCAGGGCGACGCCCTCCTCCTCGCTCGTCACCGGGATGGTCGCCTCGGCGGACACGTCGTAGTCGAAGCTGGACAGCGTCAGCTCGCCGGCCACTGCCAGCCGCATGCCCGCCAGCACCGGCACCGCCGGGCGGGCAGGCAGCCCGCGAGCGGTCCAGGCAACGGCCTCGGCCAGCACGTCGCGCTCTACACCGATCTTCACGGCTTTCTGCCTTTCCTTGTCCCAGGCCTCGTCCCGGGCGGCACGGTAACGCATGGCCACGGCGGGCTGGCTGGTACTTGAATGGCTTGATAACTGAAAGAAAAGTAGTCGTCATAGGGCCTGTGGATACTGGGGAAGGACGACGTTCTTGCAGGCAGGGCATGGTTTCTGGGCCCACAGCCAGGGTGCGCTTGCCGCCCGGCGCGGGGGAAGCCGTGTGGACGCCTGGCTGCCAGGCGCCGTCCGGCTGGTGTTTGTCCCTGGTTTCCCACCAGTTGTCCCCCGCCCATCCCAAGACGTTCCACAGGTATATCCACAACCTGTGTGTACCGATTGTGACGAGCAATCGATGTTTTGTTGCGGCTCACCCTGACCGTGCCTGCTGCTTGATGCGGTTGGTGAGCTCGGTGACCTGGTTGTAGATCGACCTGCGCTCGGCCATGAGGGACCGGATCTTCCGTTCCGCGTGCATGACCGTGGTGTGATCGCGGCCGCCGAACTGCTGACCGATCTTGGGGAGGGAGAGGTCGGTCAGCTCACGGCACAGGTACATGGCGATCTGGCGGGCGGTGACCAGCACCCGGGACCTGGATGTCCCGCACAGGTCGTCGATGGACAGGCCGAAGTAGGAGGCGGTCTGGCCCATGATCGTGGCGGCGGTGATCTCCGGGCCCTGCGCCTCGGGGATCAGGTCCTTCAGCACCATCTCGGCCAGTTGCAGGTCCACGGTCTGCCGGTTGAGGCTGGCGAACGCGGTGACCCGGATCAGCGCTCCCTCCAGCTCCCGGATGTTGGTGGAGATCCGGCTGGCGATGTACTCCAGGGCCTCCGGCGGCGCGTTCAGCCCTTCCTGCACGGCCTTCTTGCGCAGGATCGCGATCCTGGTCTCGAGCTCGGGCGGCTGCACGTCGGTGAGCAGCCCCCACTCGAACCGGCTGCGCAGCCGGTCCTCCAGGGTCACCAGCCGCTTGGGGGCACGGTCGCTGGAGATCACGATCTGCTTGCTCGCGTTATGAAGGGTGTTGAACGTGTGGAAGAACTCCTCCTGGGTGCCTTCCTTGTTCTCCAGGAACTGGATGTCGTCGACCAGCAGCACGTCCACGTCCCGGTAGCGGCGGCGGAACCCGTCCTGCTTGCCGTCCCGGATCATGTTGATGAAGTCGTTCGTGAACTCTTCGGAGCTGACGTAGCGGACCTTGACGCCCTGATACAGGCTCTGCGTGTAGTGGCCGATGGCGTGCAGCAGATGGGTCTTGCCCAGGCCCGAGTCACCGTAGATGAACAGCGGGTTGTAGGCCTTCGCCGGTGTCTCCGCCACGGCGACGGCGGCCGCGTGGGCGAACCGGTTGCTCGACCCGATGACGAAGGTCTCGAACGTGTACTTGGGATTGAGCCGGGCCTGGGCCGGGCGGGCGGAGGCGGGGCCAAGCGGCATCGTCCCGGCCGGCCGCGGGCGAGGCGGGTGCTGGCCCGGCAGGGTGCCGCCGGATCCGCCCGGGAGGGAGCCGGGGAGCGTCCCGCCGGAGGGCGTCCCGGGAGGGGTGCCGGGGTAGAGGTGGCCGTTGCCGGGGAGCTGCCCGGTCCCGGGCAGCGCGGCGGCCGGGTCCCCCTGGCCGGTCTCTGGCGGCTGGTGGATGACCGGGTGGTCGCCGGGCAGGTGCAGTTGGCCGGGCTGGCTGGCGGGCACGGCTGGCGCGCCCGGTCCGGCCTGCGGGCCCGGCCCGGCCGGCGGGGTGGCGTGCCCTGCCTGATCCTGCTGTCCGGGCGGGACGGGTGCCTGCTGGCCGCCGCCGTAGTCACCGGCCGCTGGCTGGCGCGGCACGCCTGTCCCGGCATCGGGAAGCTCCGGGGCCGGCGATCCGGCCGGTCCGGAGGCTGGTGATCCGGAGGGGGCCGGTCCGGGGGGAGGCAGGGTCGCTTCCCGCGGCGCGGGCACGGTCCCGCCATCCGCCGCGGACGACGGCGTGGGATCCACCGTGACCGCCAGCTGGATGCTGCGCCCGAGCTCGCGCGAGAGGGCGTGCGTCACCAGCGCCCGCAGCCGGGTCTCAAGCTGTTCCTTGACGAACTCGTTCGGCGTCGCGATCAGCGCCGTGTTCTCGACCAGGCCGAGTGGCCTGGCCATGTTCAGCCACGCCCGCTGGTACGGCTCGATATGCAGGTCGGACAGCTCATCAAGGGACCTGGCCCACACCTGCGCGAGGTCTGTTTCACTCATCGGTTCCCACCCCTCGCGCCCCCCACATGTGATCAACAGCTTTGTCCACAGGCTGTGCACGCCGCGTGTCATCGGGTACCGGAAACCAGTGCCGGCGTGCGGGTTCCGGCGGTGCCCCTTGCCGCCGGCCCCGGCCCAGGTCGGTTGTCCACAGCCTACGGGCACGGCCCTGCCCGCGTTAGCCAAACGCTGCCTTACGGCCGTTCCGCTGCCCGGGAATCGGTAGTGCGGCGCTCCGGCGAAGGCGCGGCTGGGGTGTGGTGCGCGTGGGGTCGGCGCGGGCATGGGCCGTGTGGTGATCATGATGGCTGTTACCTCAGCAGGGTTCACCGTCGGCCATGCCCGCGCGGCAGCCGTTAGTGACGCAGGCCGGCGGCCGGGCGGGGGCTGCCGGCCCTGGCCGTTCGCCGGGCAGGCATTCCGCTGGTTTGACTGCCGGTCAGCCCGGCGCGTACGGTGAATGGACCCAGGCACCTCGCCGCGGTCGCGCATGTCCGGCTGAGGATGTCAACGGGGACAAGCCGAGCACGTGACTGGAGTTCTGCGTGAGCAAGCGTACGTTTCAGCCGAACAACCGTCGGCGCGCGAGGACGCATGGGTTCCGGCTGCGGATGCGGACGAGGGCCGGGCGCGCGATCCTGTCGGCGCGGCGGCGCAAGGGCCGCGCGCGGATGAGCGCCTGACCCGGCTCAGCGGGAGTCGCACCAGAAGGGCTGGGCATGCTTCCCGGACCTGCGCGGATGCGGCGCCGGGAAGACTTCACGGCAGCGGTCCGCGGTGGCAGCAGGGCATCCCAGCGGCTGCTGACCGGGCACCTGCTGGTCCGTGACTGCGACGAGCCCGCACGGGCGGGCTTCATCGTCAGCAAGGCGGTGGGTGGCGCTGTGGTCAGGAACAGGGTCCGGCGGCGGCTGCGATCGGCGGTTGCCGGGTGCCTGCGGTCGCTGCCGGGAGGTAGCCTGCTTGTGGTTCGCGCTCATCCCCAGGCCGCGACCGCACGCCAGGCGGATATGGCCGCCGAGCTCAGCCTGGTGATCACCACATTGCTGCGGCGGCAGGTTGGGACAGCAAGGCGATGACAAACTCAGGGGACCGGCCGGCCGGTCCCGCTGGCACCGATGTGGCGGCACGAACCGTGCCGCCTGCCGGCGCCGGACCTGACTCCGGCGCGCCCGGTGCCGCGGGCGGGGGCACGGCTGCCCCGCGCCCGGCTGAGACTGTGCCGTCAGCGAGCACTGCGCCATCTGACAGCACTGCGCTATCTGACGGTACTGCGCCGTCGGTGGCGGCGCGGCTGCTGATGTCCCTGGTGGCCGGGTACCGGCGGTTCATCAGCCCGCTGCTGCTGCCCCGGTGCCGGTTCGCGCCTTCCTGTAGTGCCTATGCCCTCGGGGCACTGGCCGAGCACGGGGCGCTGCGCGGAGCCTGGCTGGCCATCCGCCGCGTAGGCCGCTGCCATCCGTTCAACCCCGGCGGCTTCGATCCGGTTCCGCCGCGCCGGCTGTCGACGCCTGTACGAGGGAGTTAGCCCGTGTCGAACCCGCTCAACGTCCTTTACACCGCGGTGGCGTGGGTGATGACCCGGATCCATGCCGGGCTGAGCCTGTTCCTCGCGCCGGGCAGCGGGGCAGCCTGGGTCCTGTCCATCGTCATCCTGGTCGTTCTCATGCGGCTGGTCCTGGTGCCGCTGTTCGTCAAGCAGATGCACGCCACCAGGAAGATGTCGGCGCTAGCGCCCCAGTTGCAAGAGCTTCGCAAGAAGTACAAGGGCGACAAGCAGAAGCTCAACGAAGAAACGATGGCGCTGTACCGCCGGAACGGCGCCAACCCGCTGGCCGGTTGCCTCCCGCTGGTGGCGCAGCTGCCGCTGTTCTTCGCCCTGTTCAACGTGCTGCGGGGGATCTCGGACTGGAACCCGAGCAAGCCGCTGCCCTACGGCCTGACCCGGTCGGTCATCGAGAGCGCCCAGCACGCCTCAATTTTCGGCGCCACGATCTCGGACAAGGTCCTGTTCACGGGCACGATGAATGTCCCCCTGCACTCGAAGATCGTCATCCTGGTCGCGGTTGCCATCAGCGTCACGACCACGTTCATGACGATCCGTCAGAGCACCAAGCGGGGAATGACGCCGCAGATGACGCCGGACAACCCGATGGCGGCGTCGCAGAAGTACATGCAGTACTTCGTGCCGCTGTTCGCGCTGTCCGGCCTGTACTGGCAGTTCGGCCTCGTGCTCTACTGGGTGACCACCAACGTGTGGACCCTGGGTCAGCAGTACGTGCTGTTCAAGCGATATCCGCCGCCGACCCCTGCCGCGGCCGCGGCCGGCGCTGGCGCAGCGGGCGGCGGTACCTCGCCAGGGAGCGGACGTGGCGGGGGGAAGCCAGGCGGCGGCCCGGCGAAGCCGGGAGCACAGCCGCGCAAGGACGGCCGTCCGTCAGCGGCTCCGTCCGCCGGGCCGTCCGCCAACGGCGGCGGGGTGCTGCGCCGGTTTGCCCGGACCCGGGCGGCCGAGCCCGAGCAGAAACCCGCCGAGCCCCCGGCTAAGATCGTCAGGCAGCAACCGCAGCGCCAATCCCGTAGCAAGCGGTCAGGCAAGCGGTAACGGCGGATCTTGCAGCCGGGCGCGTGTCAGCCGGCATGTCTGCCAGCGGCCAGTCCCGGTGGCATCAGCAGTGGGGATCCAGGCTTGAGGAGGACCCGTTCGTGAGCCAAGGGGAGAACGCTGTGGCGGTGAGCAGCGGAGACGGCGCAGAGCAGGCGCCCGGTCCGGCAGCGCCCGCGGCGGATGCCGGTGTCACTGGCGCGGAGGAGGCCGTCGCCGGCCCGCCGGAGACCTCCGGGCAGTCCCCCGCGGCCACGCCCGACGGGCCGGGCCCAGAGCTTGAGCCGGAGCCACCGGTCGGCGCGGAGCAGTCGGTCGGCGCGGAGCAGTCAGACGGCGCGGAGCAGTCAGACGGCGCGGAGCAGTCAGACGGCGGGGGGCCGGAGGGCGCGGAGCCGGAGGGCGCGGCGGACGGCCTGCCTGAGGCCGAAGCTGACGCCGGTGCGGACGCGGCCGCCGCGGCCCCCCCGAGCCTGGCTGACCTGGAGCAGGAGAGCGAGATCGCGGCCGATTACGTCGAAGGGCTGCTCGACGCGGC